>NZ_JACARP010000033.1:0-115270 GCF_013386595.1 Brevundimonas sp. P7753
ATGGCCGCGCCATGGCGCGGGTCCAGCGGGGCGGCGCCGTCCTGAACCTGGAGGTCCAGCGCCAGATCGAGGTCTTCGGGCACGCACATCTGGTCGCTGCAGACGAAGACGTGGGCGACGACCTTGAGCCGCAGCGTCTGACCGGGGCGAGCGTCGGCGGGGATGTCGACGGGAACAGGCAGGAAGACGGCGTCGGAATAGCCGTAGTTCATCAGGCCTTGCAGGCGTTGACGCTCGGGCAGGGGCCAGACGATCTGGCCGGCCTTGACCCCGGCAGGCAGGGTCCAGTCCAGGGTGGTGGGGCCGCCGGAATCCCCCTGGTTACGCCAATAGGTGTGCCAGCCGGGCTGAATCTTCTGGCGTACGGCGACGATGGCGGTCGAGCCGGGGGCGGCCCAGGCGCTCATCGGGACCAGTTCAGCCTCGATCCGCTCGGTGCGTTGCGGCCCGGCCGATGGGGCGACGGCGCCCGCCTTGAGGGCTTCGTCCAGGGCGGAGGGCGCAGCGGCGGCCGAGGCGGCTAAGGTCAGCCAGACGAGGAGGGCGGCGAGCAGGCGCAAGGGGCGGAGGACCAGGCGGTTGAGAACGGACCGAGACCTTAGCCGCCGCGCGTCCTGACAGCCACCGCCGACGTGGGCGGCGGCGCGAGACCGACTGACGCAACCTTCGTGGGAAGCTTAGGTCCTCGGCCTAGCCTCGATCAGCACTTCGGTGCGGCGGCGCAGGGGATCGTTGACGCCATTGACCTTGGCCCCCTCGGCGCCGGCGCCAGTGACTTCGAAGGCGGGGGCGGGCAGGCCGACCACGGTCAGAGCCTCAGCCACCGAACGGGCGCGCTGTTCAGACAGGGTCTGATTGGCCGCCGCCGTGCCGCTGCGGGCGTCGGCCAGGCCCAGGACCTGAACCTTGGTGACGTCGCAGCCCTGAAGCTGGGTGGCGGTCAGGCTGATGGCCTCGCGCGCGGCGTTGGTCAGGCGGGCCTGGTCCTGATCGAAATAGACCTCGAACCGCTTGGCGCCGCAGGCGGCGGGATTGCTGACGAGATCACTGCGCGTCTTGTAGACGTCGGGTGCGGCGCAGCCGGCCAGCAGCGTCAGGGTCAGTCCAGCGGCGACAACAGGGAGGATCGTTTTCATTATTCAGCCCTCAGAACAACGCCCAGCCCCGGGCGCAAAAACAGACGCAGCAAGAAAAAAGGGCGGCCCGCGCCAACGGACCGCCCCTTGAACCTGACCCGAAAAACCTCCGGGCGCCAGTCGCCTCGGAGCCTGATCGGTTGAGGAGAAACCGCTTTGCGGTTTCTCTGACGCCGTGAATCAGGCTCCTGCACGATGCTGGAGCGAATATCTGGGTTCGGGCGCGACCGCGTCCGAACCGATTTCGCTCTAGTAGCGGCGCTGGCCGTTCTCCCAGTAGCACTCGGTCTGGCGGTTATCGTAGCAGTAGTAATAACGGCCTTGGTTGTCGCGGTAACGCTGCTGGTTGTTGCGGTCCGAGTTGGAGCCGCGGATGGCGCCCGCAGCGCCGCCGGCGAGAGCGCCGATGGCGGCGCCGGTGGCGGCATTGCCGCCGCCGACGTTGTTGCCGATGATGGCGCCGGCGACCGCGCCGATGCCGGCGCCGATGGCGCCTTGGCGCACGGCCTGGTCGTTGTTGCCGCCGCCGTAGTACGGGTCACTGGCGCAGGCGGTGACCAGAAGGCCGGCGCCGGCGATGGCGATAATCGCCTTGTTCATGGATCTGTCCTTCATCCCGAGGGGGCTCCCCTGAAGTCCACAGAACGCAGGGCAAAGGCGACGGTTCCGAGGCCAAGGACCAAGCTTTGCATTATTTTGTTCGAAGAGCCCGGGTTGGACGGAACCGGGCCGTGAAACGAGGCGTTCGCCGCCCATGACCGACGCCACCGCGCCTGCCGAGCCTTCTGCAACGCCACGCCTCAGCCCTCATGTCGCAATGAACAGGGTGACGATTCTGGTCAATCCGCTGTCCGGCGGGGTCGGGCCCCAGGCCGCCGCCGAGGCCGAAGCCATTCTGTCGACCTATCCGCTCGAGGCGACCGTCGTCACGCTGGAAGGCCCCCGGATCAAGGATCAGATCGGTGAAGCCCTGGCGGCCAAGCCGGACGTGCTGTTCGTGCTGGCCGGCGACGGCACCGCGCGGTCGGTGGCGACCCGAGCCGGGGCCAAGGGGCCGCTGATCGCGCCCCTGCCGGGCGGGACCATGAACATGCTGCCCAAGGCCCTCTACGGCACAGGCGACTGGAAGCTGGCGCTCAAGCGGGCGCTGGAAGAGGGCGCGCCGCAGGCCGTATCGGGCGGCGTGGTCGAGGGCGAGGCCTTCTATTGCGCCGCCATCCTGGGGGCGCCCGCCCTGTGGGCGCCGGCGCGCGAGGCCATGCGTACAGGCAAGCTGAAGCTGGCGTGGCTCTATAGCCGCCGGGCGTTGAACCGCGCCTTCAGCGGCCATATCCGCTTCAGCCTGGATGGCAGGGCCAAGCGTCGGGCCGAGGCCCTGGTGTTGATCAGTCCGATGATTTCCAAGGCCATGGACGAGCCCGTGGGTCTGGAAGCCGCCGCGATGAACACCGCCGATGCGGCCCAGGCCTTCAGACTGGCGGCCCACGCCCTGTTCGACGACTGGCGTCATGATCCCAATGTGACCACACAGGCGGCGCGCTGGATCACGGTTTCCGCCCGCTCGAAAATCCCTGCGGTGATCGACGGCGAACCCATGCTGCTGGGGCGCAACGCGAGCATCGGCTTCTTGCCGCGAGCCTTCATGGCCCTCGTCCCCCTGCCCCCGGCGGCGGAAGACAGCATCTGATGGGGCGGGTGCTCCAGTTCTCGGACGTGCATTTCGGTTGCGAGCATGTTCACGCCGTGGCCGCCGCGCTCGACTACGCCCACGCGACGCCGCACGACCTGGTGCTGATCACCGGCGACATCACCCAGCAGGGCTTTCCCGCAGAATTCGCCGCAGCGGGCGAATGGATCCGGGCCATGCCGCAGCCGGTCTTCGTCACCGTGGGCAATCACGACGTGCCTTATTGGGACGTGATGGCGCGGCTGTTCTGGCCGTGGCGGGCCTTCGAGCGGGCGACCGGCCACCCGGCCCACGACCATGAGTTCCGCCGGGACAATCTGATGGTGCGCGGCGTGACCACGGCGCGGGGATGGCAGGCCCGGCCCAACTGGTCAAAGGGGGTCATCGACCTGGACCAGACCCGGCGGGCCGCCGAGGCCCTGCGCCATGCGCCGATCGGGGCGCTGCGCATCCTGGCCTGCCACCATCCGCTGATCGAGATGATCGGCGCGCCGATGACCGGCGAGGTCAAGCGCGGCGACAAGGCGGCGCTGATCTTCGCCGAGGCGGGGGTGGACCTGATCACCACCGGCCACGTCCATGTGCCGTTTGCGCTGGGCATCGACCTGTCGGATCGCTGTTCCTACGCCATTGGCTGCGGGACCCTGTCGCACCGCGAGCGCGGGGCGCCGCCGAGCTTCAACCGCATCGAATGGGATGCGCACGAGATCGTGGTGACGGCGGTGGCCTGGACCGGGCAGAGGTTCGAGGATCATCAGATCTGGCGCCTGCCGCGTCGTCAGGACACGCGCCGGGCCGAGACGGCGCCCGATCCCGCCACGCCGGGCCAGATGGAAGCCGCCGACACCTGAACGCCAAGCACGAAAAGGCCCCGGCGATAACCGGGGCCTTGTCTTGTGCAGCCGAAAGGCTGCGTCAGATTCGCGGTCCGCGACCGCGCATCCCGCCGACGACCAGCGAAACCACGAACAGGATGACGGCGATGATGGCGATGAATTTCGCGATCTCGAACGACATGCCCGAGATACCGCCGAAGCCGAGAACAGCAGCGACCAAGGCGACGATAAAGAAAATGATGGCCCAGCGAAGCATGGACGACCCTCCGAAACGTTGTTGACGGGAGCAAAACCATCGACCCCTCCCGTCGATCGTTCCGCCTGACTTAACAACGCCCCGGAGGCTTGGCCGTTCCGTTCTTTTTATCGACGGCGCGGACGGCTTTTTTCAGTAAAGGCCGCCGCCACCATGGTCGCCAGGGCCGGATTGCGCAGAAAGATCCAGCCGCCGGCCAGGGCCGCGACCGTGCCGAGCACGGGGCGCTGCTGGAACAGGTGCAGGGCGCGCATGCCCAGGCCTTCCGGCTCATGATCCTCTTCGTCCTCTTCACCCTGTGCCCGGCGCACGAAGACGAGGGCGATGATCAGGGCGATCAGTGCAAAGAGGGCCGAGGTGATGGCCGCCGCCGCCAGAGGCAGGACGACCAGAGCGAGCAGATAATAGACCGTGGCCCCCAGGGCGACCATGGCCACGAAACCCGCGCCGGCGGCGACGAAGGTCGCGACCGCGCGATTGACGAGCCCCCGCCCGAACATCAGCGGCGGCGACCGGCGATGAGCAGGCCCAGCACGAAGCCGACGCCCAGAGCAATGGCGGTGGACTGCACCGGACGTTCCTGGACGCGCTCGACGACATAGCGCTGGGCTTCTTCGAAGCGCTCGGCGGCGTCGTCGTAATATTCACGACCGCGCACGCGGGCGTCGTCATAGTAGCCGCGGGCCTTTTCGCGCAGTTCCTCGCCCTGCTCGCGCAGGCGGGCTTCGGCCTCGGCGGCCTTTTCCTTCAGGCGCTGCGTTTCCTCGCGCGCGCCGGTCTTCAGATCCTCCTTGAGGGTCTTCAGGTCGTTCTTGATGTCTTCCCGAGCCTTGGTGGTGGCCATGATGCGCGCTCCGCTGCGTTTGAAAGCTTGACGATTAAATAGAGAACCCCCGCCCCGAACGCCACACCGACGACCAAGGTTCCTGCAAGGCAGCAAGGATCGGGTCGCGGCGCACGCCGTCTTCTGGCGTCGGACAGGGCGTCGTCCTAGAACAACGTCATGACCCAATGGCTGTTCCCTCCCGCGCCGACGCCTTCCCTGCCCATCTTCGGCGAGGCGCGTCGTTTCCCCGTTCGCCGCGTCCTGTGCGTCGGCCAGAACTACGCCGCCCATGCTCGCGAAATGGGCGCCGATCCGAACAAGCCCGCGCCCTTCTTCTTTTCCAAGCCCGCCGACGCCCTGGTCGTGGACGGGGCCGATCCGGCCTATCCGTCGGCCACGGCCAACCTGCATCATGAGGTCGAACTGGTCGTCGCCGTAGGCGAGGGCGGCGCCATCGTCGGTTGGGCTGTCGGCGTCGATCTGACGCGGCGCGATCTGCAATCGGAAGCGAAAGCCAAGGGGCGACCGTGGGAGGCCGGCAAGGCGTTTGACCAGTCGGCGCCCTGCGGCGCCCTGACGCTGGGCGTCCTGCCTGACCCCGACGCGATCATCGAACTGAAGGTCAACGGCGAGACGCGCCAGTCGGGCCGTCTGTCCGACATGATCTGGGACCCGGCGGGCATTCTGGCCCAAGCGAACGCGCTGTGGACCGTGCAGCCCGGCGACCTGATCTTCACCGGCACGCCCGAGGGCGTCGGGCCTCTGGTTCCCGGCGACCGGGTCGAGGCGACCATCGACGGTCTGGCCCCGCTCAGCTTCACGGTGCAGCCATGATCCTGCACGGCTACTGGCGCTCGGGCACCAGCTATCGCACCCGCATCGCCCTGAATCTGAAGGGGCTGACCTATCAGACGGCGCCGGTCGATCTACGCACGGGAGAACAGAAGTCCGACGCCTATCTGGGGCTGAATCCGCAGGGCTTGGTCCCGGCCCTGGAGACCGATGACGGCCTGGTCCTGACCCAGAGCCCGGCCATTCTGGAGTGGCTGGAGGAGGCCCATCCGACCCCGGCCCTGCTGCCCTCGAACGCCGCTGACCGGGCCGTGGTGCGCGCCATGGCGGCCCTGATCGGCTGTGACATTCATCCGCTGAACAATCTGCGGGTGCTAAAGGCGGTGCGGGAACTGGGGGCCGATCAGGCGGGGGTGGACGCCTGGGCCGGGCGCTGGATCACGGACGGCTTTGCGGCGCTGGAGGCCCTGGTGGTGCGCCACGGCGAGGGCTGGTGCTTCGGCGCCGCCCCGACATTCGCGGACTGCTACCTGATCCCGCAGATTTATTCGGCGCGGCGTTTCAACGTCGATCTGACCGCATTTCCGCGTCTGCTGGAGATCGAGATGCGGGCGGACCTGCATCCGGCCTTCATCGTGGCGCATCCTGATAATCAGCCGGATGCGGATTAAGCCTGTTCGTTCACCAACGGCATTGATTTCAGTCAATCTCCCTTAAGCTTTGGCGCGGAATATCGGCGTCGTGAGATTCGCCGTCCCGCCCTCTCCAGCCGACCGGCTCGCCATCGCTGTGGTGACTGAGCCCGAACGGTCCCGACCGCTGCCCCCCGGCCAGCGGGAGGACGCCATGCGCCATCTGCTGCAAACGGCGGGCGACGCGGGCGTCGGTCTGGTCGCGACCCGGCCCGAGGGCGACGTCGAGCGTCTGCTGGGTCAGGCCTGGCCGTTCCCCTCGCCCTTCCGCGTCACCGCGCGCACCGTGCCCCTGGCCGACGGTCTGGACCGGGTCGAGGCCCGCGCCCGGCGTTCGCTGGAGCGCATGGGCCTGCCGCGTGGCGACGCCGTCCTGGTGCAGAACGCCGCCGATCTGGCCGGGGCCGAGGGCCGCGCCCTGTGGGGCCGGTTGCAGACGCTGAAGGAGCGGGGGATCTTCCGCAAGATCGGCTTCGTCGCCACCGTCGAGGACGGCCCGGCCCTGATCGCCCGCCGCTTCCAGCCCGACGTGGTGCAGGTCGCCTGCAATATTCTGGACCAGCGCGCCGCGCGCAGCGGGGTCATCGAGGCCCTGGCCGGACAGGGCGTCGAGGTGCATCTGGCCTCGGTCTTCGCTCAGGGTCTGCTGTTCGCCAACCGCGACAGCCTGCCGCCCGAAATGGCGGCGCACGGCATGGCCCTGTCGCGCACGCGCCGACGTCTGGCCGAGGCGCGGGTCGATCCGATGCAGGCGGCCCTGGCCTATGCCCTGAACCTGCCCGGCGTGGCCTCGGTGATCGCCAGCGTGGCCTCCGCCGCCGAGCTGCGCGCCATCGTCGCCGCCTCGCACGCGGCCAAGCCGGACATCGACTGGGACGCCCTGGCCCTGGACGAAGCCCCCGCCGCCGTCGCCTCGCGTCTGCGCCTACACGTCAGCAACGCCGCCTGATCCACAGGCGCGGCGGTCTTCTACGCCCGCCTGTGCATGATCGCCGCCGATCCTGCTTGAGGCGGGCGCCCCGATCCGTCACCTTGCGCCGCGTATGAACGCGCCCCTCGCCCATCCCCCGCAAGCTGATCTGAAGCCCGAAGCCGGAACCACGCCGGTCATGGCGCAATTCCTGGCGGCCAAGGCCGATCAGCCCGACGCCATCCTCTTCTTCCGCATGGGCGACTTCTACGAGCTCTTCTTCGACGACGCGGTGAAGGCGGCGGCGGCCCTGGGCATCACCCTGACCAAGCGCGGCAAGCACCAGGGCGAGGACATTCCCATGGCCGGGGTGCCGGTCCATGCGTTGGACGGCTACCTGGCGCGGCTGATCCGCATGGGCTTCAAGGTCGCCATCTGCGAGCAGCTGGAAGCCCCCGCCGAGGCCAAGAAGCGCGGTCACAAGGCGGTGGTGCATCGCGGGGTGGTGCGGGTGGTGACGCCCGGCACCCTGACCGAGGACAGCCTGCTGGACGCGCGCGGGGCCAATCGTCTGGCCGCCGTGGCGATCCGCAAGGGCCGGGCCGCCGTGGCCGTGGTCGAACTGTCGGCGGGGGCGGTGGACTCGGTGGCCTGCGACCTCGGCGATCTGGGCGCAGCGCTGGCGGCGTTCCGGCCGTCGGAGGTTCTGGTCCCCGATCGTCTGTTCTCGGACGAGACGCTGAAGGGCGCGCTGGACGGCTCCGGCGGGGTGGTTCAGGCCATGCCCCAGGCCCTGGCCGAGCCGGTCGGGGCGCGCGACCGGGTGCAGCGGCTCTATGGGGTGTCGGCGCTCGACGGTTTCGGCGCCTTCGAGGAGGCCGAGGTCTCGGCGCTGGGCCTGATCGCCGCCTATCTGGAGACGACCCAGGCCGGCAAGATTCCGGCCCTGGCCCCGCCGCGCCGCTCGGGCGAGAGCGGGTTTCTGGCCATCGACCCGGCGACGCGCCTGAGCCTTGAGATCGACCGGACGCAGCGGGGCGAGCGCGACGGAAGCCTGCTGCACTGCATCGACCGCAGCGTGACGTCGGGCGGGGCGCGGGCGCTGGCGGAACGCATCTCGCGGCCCTTGCGCGATCCGGCGGCGATCAACGCCGGGCTGGATGCGGTCGAATGGTTGCTGGAGCGGCGCGACCTGCGCCGCGATCTGAGAGACGGGCTGCGGTCCTCGGCCGATGTGGCGCGGGCGACGTCGCGGCTGGCGCTGGGGCGCGGCGGACCGCGCGACCTGGCGGCCATCCGTTCGGGCCTGACGACGGCGCAGGGACTGGCCGGGCTGTTCGCCGCCGCGACGCGCGACCCTCTGGCGGGGCCGCCCGCGCGGGTGCTGGCCTGTCTCGACCGGCTGACGCTGGACGCCGAGCTGTCGCATCTGCTGGCCGATCTGGGCGACGGCCTGATCGAGGAGCCGCCGCATCTGGCGCGCGACGGCGGCTTCGTGAACCCCGGCCATCGGCCCGAACTGGACGCCGCCCGCACCCTGCGCGACGACAGCCGCCGCGTGGTCGCCGACCTTGAGGCCCGAGCGGTGGCCGAGAGCGGCGTGGCCTTCAAGGTGCGCCACAACGCCGTGCTGGGCTATTTCCTCGAAACCTCCGCGAAAGCCGCCGAGGGCCTGCTGCGCGCGGGACCCGACAGCCCCTTCATCCACCGTCAGACCCTTGCCAATCAGGTGCGCTTCACCACGGTCGAGCTGTCGGAACTGGACGCCAAGATCAGCCAGGCCGGGCATCGCGCCCTGGCCATGGAGGGCGAGACCTTCGAAGCCTGGCGGCGCGAAGTGGCGCGGCTGGCCGGGCCGTTGCAGGGCGTGGCCGAGGCCCTGGCCGAACTGGACGCCCACGCCGCCCTGGCGGAATGGGCCGAAGAGGTCGGCGCCGTGCGCCCCGTGGTGGACGACAGCCTGTGCTTCGACGTCGAGGCCGGGCGGCATCCGGTGGTCGAGGCGGCGGTGACGGCGCAAGGCGATCCCTATACCCCGAACAACTGCCGCCTGGCCGGGGATGGTCAGGGCGCGTCGCGGCTGTCGATTGTCACCGGTCCCAACATGGCCGGTAAGTCGACCTTCCTGCGCCAGAACGCCCTGCTGGTGGTCCTGGCCCAGGCCGGGGCCTTCGTGCCGGCGCGCGCCATGCGGCTGGGCGTGGTGGACCGGCTGTTCAGCCGGGTCGGGGCCGGCGACGATCTGGCGCGCGGGCGCTCCACCTTCATGATGGAGATGGTCGAGACCGCCGCCATCCTGACCCAGGCCACGCCGCACAGCTTTGTCGTGCTGGACGAGATCGGGCGCGGCACCGCCACCTATGACGGTCTGGCCATCGCCTGGGCCACGGCCGAGGCCCTGCATGAGACCAATCGCGCCCGCACCCTGTTCGCCACCCACTATCACGAGCTGGCGCGGCTGGAGGAACGGCTGGACCACGTCTGCAACCTGTCGATGAAGGCGCGCGAGTGGAACGGCGATCTGGTCTTCCTGCACGAGGCGGCGCCCGGCGCGGCGGACCGCTCTTACGGGGTGCAGGTGGCCAAGCTGGCGGGGGTGCCGAGCGCCGTCGTGGGCCGCGCCCGCGAGGTGCTGGAGCGGCTGGAGAGCGAGAAGGCGGCGGCGGCGCGTCTGGACGACCTGCCCCTGTTCGCCGCCGTGGCCGAGCCGGCGCCGGCGCCGATCAGTTCGGCGCTGGATGACGCCATGGCCGGCATCGATCCCGACGAGCTGACCCCGCGCGAGGCTCTGGAGGCGCTGTATCGGCTGAAGGGCTTGGCGAAGGCCTGAAGTCCGCTCATCCGGCGGACGCCGGGATGAGCGAAAAGGAAGGGGCGTGTTATGACTGTGGACGTGACCCCTTCAGCCCCTCTTGATCCGCGTCTGGTCGAGGCCGCCTCGGCGTCCGATGCGCGCGCCGCCGTGACCGCTGTTCTGCGCGAGAGCTTCGCCATCGAGCGCGCCCGCGTGGCCCGGCGACTGGAGGGCGGGATCGACGGGGCCGAGGCCGCGCGGGTTTACGCCGCCGCGGCCGACGCCATGCTCGCCAGCCTGTGGCGGGTGGCGACCGAGATCCTGCATCCGGCGCCGCAGGACCGCCTGTCGCTGCTGGCCGTCGGCGGCTATGGGCGCGGCGTCCTGGCGCCCTTTTCCGATCTCGACCTGCTGTTTCTGCGGCCCGGCCAGAGCGCCAGCGCCCGCGCCGAGGCGGTGATTGAATTCGTCCACTACGTCCTGTGGGATCTGGGGCTGAAGGTCGGTTCGGCCTCGCGTTCGGTCGGGGAAGCCCTGGCGCTGGCGCGCGACGACATGACGGTGCGCACCACCCTGCTGGAAGCGCGGGTGCTGGCCGGCGACACGGCCCTTGGCGAGAACCTGCTGCGGCGGTTCCGCGCCGAGGTCGCCAAGGCCGATCCCCGCCCCTTCATCGCCGCCAAGATGGAAGAGCGCGACGTTCGCCTGCAAAAAACAGGCGCGGTGCGCTATCGCGTCGAGCCCAACATCAAGGACGGCAAGGGCGGGCTTCGCGACCTGAACACCCTGTTCTGGATCGCCCGGTCCCTGGCGCCCGACAGCGAACGCGGGCAGGCGGCGCTAGAGGGCCTGCTGAGCGCGCGCGAGCTGCGCAGCTTCCGCGAGGCCATCGGCTTTCTGTGGAGCGTGCGCATCCACCTGCATCTGGCGGCGGGGCGGGCCGAAGAAAAGCTGACCTTCGACTACCAGCCCGAGATCGCCCGGCGCATGGGCTGGCGTGGGCGCGGCGACGAACTGGCGGTCGAGCGCTTCATGCGCCGCTATTTCCAGGTCGCGCGCGAAGTCGGGGCCCTGACCCGCGCCGTCTCGGCCCAGTTAGAGGCGCGGCAGCAGAAGAAGGCGCAAGGGTTGGCGCGCGGCCTGTCGCGGCTGATCCCCCGGCGCCGGGTCAAGCTGGCCTTTGACGGTCTGGCGGTTGAGGGCGGGCGGCTGACGGTGACGGGGGGCGGGGTCTTCGCCCATGATCCGGTGCGGCTGCTGCTGCTGTTCGTCGAGGCCGACCGGCTGGATCTGGACCTGCACCCGGACGCCTTCGCCGCCGTGATCCGCGCCCTGTCGCTGGTGACGCCGGCCCTGCGGCGCGACCCGCGCGCGGCCGAGGCCCTGCTGACGGTGCTGGCCCATGGCCAACGACCCTACCGCGTCCTGTCGATCATGAACGAGACCGGCTTGCTGGGCCGGTTCCTGCCCGAATGGGGCCGGATCGTCGGCCAGACCCAGTTCAACATGTATCATGCCTATACGGTGGACGAGCACACGCTTCAGGCCGTGGGCGTCATCAACGACATCGCGCGCGGCAAGCTGGAGGCCGAACACCCGGCCTCGACCGCCATCATCCCCCGCATCGCCGACATCGAGGTGCTGATGCTGGCCATGCTGCTGCACGACGTGGGCAAGGGCGGCGACCGGGGGCAGCTGGAAGACGGGGCCATCGCTGCGCGCCGGGCCTGCGAACGGCTGGGCGTCGATCCGCGCCGGATCGAGCTGGTGGTCTGGCTGGTGCGCCATCACCTGCTGATGAGCGACTATGCGCAGAAACGCGACGTGTCCGACCCCTCGACGGTGCGGGCCTTTGCGGAAGCGGTGGGCGACCCGGAACGTCTGCGGATGCTGATGGTCCTGACCGTGGCCGACATCCGCGCCGTGGGGCCGGGGGTGTGGAACGGCTGGAAGGGGCAGTTGATGCGCGCCCTGTTCGAGGCGACGGAGGCCCTGTTCCGCGGCGACGCCGTGACGCGCGAGGACCCGCTGATCGACCACCCGGCCCTGGTCGAGCGCGCCCGACGCGAAGGGGCGGCGGTCGAGGCCCTGCCGCCGGAAACCTTGCTGGAATCCACGGCGCGGGTGGCGGTGGCGGCGGTGGACCGACCCGGCCTGTTCGCCGACCTGGCCGCGACCCTGGCCAAGGCGGGGGCCGACGTGGTCGGAGCGCGCCTGGCCACCGCCGAGGACGGTACGGCGCTGGACGTGTTCGAGATCCAGGACGGGGCGGGAAAAGCCTATGGCCGGCGCGAACCGCGTCGCCTGGCCATCCTGGTCAAGGCGCTGGAGCGGGCGGCGCAGAAGGGGGCGCGGGCCTCGGCGGTCGAGACGCCGCGCGTCAGTGCGCGCCGCGCCGTGTTCGAGGTCCGGCCGGTGGTCCGCATCGACATGGAGGCCGGAACCAGCGCCGTGGTGGTCGAGGTCTCGGGCGCCGACCGGCCGGGCCTTCTGGCCGATCTGGCGCGGACGATTTCAGAGCATGGCTATTCGACCCGCTCGGCCCACGTGGCCAGCTTCGGCGAGCGGGCGGTGGACGGCTTCTACATCACCGACGCCGACGGCCGTAAGCCGAGCGACGCGGCCCGGCTGGCGGCGCTGAAGACCGCGCTGATCGCGGTTCTGGACCGCGCGCCGCAGGGTCCGGCCGGGCGCCGCATCGTGCCGGTGCGGGCCAGCGTGCGCGACGTCTCCGATCTGGAAGGCGAGGTCGGGCGCAAGCCCGTATCCAGCGCGACGCGGGCGCGCTAAGGCGATGGTCGGGCGAGCGCAGGAACAGCCGTGAACGACAAGACCGACCCCATCGAACCGGCTGCGCCGATTTCAGCCGCCAATGCTACGGTGGAGCCGATGGTTCAGCCGCCCGCCGCCTCGACGACCCTTGACGGCAAGGCCCCCAAGGGCGGCGGCGTCATGCGCTCCTCCGCCATCTTCAGCGCCATGACCCTGCTCAGCCGTCTGGCCGGGTTCGCGCGCGACGTGGTGATCTCGGCGGCGCTGGGGGCCTCGGCGGGCCCGGCGGCGGACGCCTACAACACCGCCCTGAACTTCCCCAACCTGTTCCGCCGCATCTTCGCCGAAGGGGCCTTCGCCGCCGCCTTCGTGCCGGCCTACGCCAAGACGCTGAAGACGCAAGGGCAGGCCGTGGCCGATCAGGTCGCCACCGACGCCCTGGCCGCCGTCGCCGCCGTCACCGTGGTCCTGACCATCCTGGCCCAGCTGACCATGCCGTGGTTGATGACCGTCATCAACATCGGCTTCCTGGACGATCCGGCCCGCTTCAAGCTGGCCGTGATCCTGACCCAGATCACCATGCCCTACCTGCCCTGCATGGCCGTCGCGGCCTTGTTGAGCGGCGTGCTGAACGCGCGCGGGCGTTTCATCGTCTCGGGGGCCTATCCCATCCTGCTGAACCTGATCATGCTGGCCGCCGTCATCCCGGCCCAGGGCGATCAGATCGGCGCCGCCTACGCCGCCTCGTGGGCGGTGCTGGTCGCCGGCGTGGCCCAGGCGGGCCTGTGCTGGTGGGCGGCGAGGAAGGCGGGCGCCAATATCCGCCTGACCATGCCGAAACTGACCCCGGCGGTGAAGGCCATCATCATCACCGCCGTGCCCGCCGCCATCGGCAATAGCGCGACCCAGATCAACGTCTTCATCTCTGGCAACCTGTCCAGCTTCGTGGCCGGCGGGCGGACCTGGCTGGCCACGGCGGACCGGCTGTATCAACTGCCGCTCGGCCTGGTCGGGGTGGCCATCGGCATCGCCCTGCTGCCCAAGCTGTCGGCGGCGGTGGCGTCCAAGGATCACAGCCAGCAGCAGGCCTCGATGGACGAGGCCGTGGCCCTGTCCATGGCCCTGACCCTGCCGGCGGCGGCGGCCCTGATGGCCATGCCCTATTTCCTGATCGACGCCCTGTTCACGCGCGGCGCATTCCTTCAGATCGACGCCGTCAACACGGCCCAGGCCCTGTTCCAGTTCGGCTGGGGCGTGCCGGCCTTCGTCCTGATCCGCATCCTGGCCCCGGCCTTCTTCGCGCGCGGCGACACGCGGCGGCCCATGGCCTTCGCCTTGGTCTCCGTAGCGGTCAACGCCGCCCTGGCCATCGGCCTGTTCAACCTGGGCATGGGAATTTCCGGCATCGCGGCGGCGGTCAGCGCGGCGGCCTGGACCAACGCCCTCTTGCTCGGCGCGACCCTGTGGCGGCGGGGGCATTATCGGCCCAGCCCGGCGGCGGCCTCGCGTCTGGTTCGCATCCTGCTGGCCAGCGTCGGTCTGGGTTTGGTGGTCGGCCTCGCCTCCTGGGCCCGGCCCCTGCTGCAAGCGCCCGTTGAAGCCTTGCTGGGCGTGATCGGCGCGGACCACGGCGCCAAGGAGCTGACCCTGCTGGCCGTCGTGGCGGCGGGGGGCCTGACCTATGTCGTCCTGGCCTTCGCCACCCGCGCGATCACCGTGGGCGAGATCAAGGGGCTGATCCGCAAGGGTCGGTAAGCTTGCCCTTCGCGCCCCGAGGCGATAAGCGCGAGGGCATGGCTTATTCGGGACATCCCTTTATCGCCCGGCGATGGCGCGGCTGACTGTTCACCGCCTGCCTCCGCACGCCTGCGCGTGCGCCGAATTCCAGCCTTTACGCTTCCCGAGAAAATCCCATGACTGACCAGACCCCGGCCTCCGTCGCTCCGGCTGCGCCCGCCTATGCCGGCCCGCGCCGCATCCTGTCCGGCATCCAGGCTTCCGGCGCCCTGCACCTGGGCAACTATCTGGGCGCCTTGAAGCGCTTCACCGAACTTCAGGACACCGGCGCGCCCCTGTTCGTCTTCGTCGCCGACATGCACGCCATCACCGTCTGGCAGGAGCCGGAGAAGCTGGCGGCCCAGACGCGCGAGATCGCGGCGGCCTATCTGGCGGCGGGGCTGGACCCGGCCAAGGCGACCATCTTCCCGCAGTCGGCGGTGCCGGCCCACGCCGAACTGGCCTGGATTTTCAACTGCGTCGCCCGCCTCGGCTGGCTGGACCGGATGACCCAGTTCAAGGAGAAGTCGGGCAAGCACAAGGAACGCTCCAGCGTCGGCCTCTACACCTATCCGGTGCTGCAGGCGGCGGACATCCTGCTCTACAAGGCGACCGAGGTGCCGGTCGGCGAGGACCAGAAGCAGCATCTGGAACTGACCCGCGACATCGCCGCCAAGTTCAACAACGACTTCGGGGTTCCCGGCTTCTTCCCCCAGCCGGAGCCGCTGATCCAGGGACCGGGCACGCGCGTCATGTCCTTGCGCGACGGCGCGGCCAAGATGTCGAAGTCCGATCCGTCGGACCTGTCGCGCATCAACCTGACCGACGACGCCGACACCATCGCGGCCAAGATCAAGAAGGCCAAGTCGGACATGGATGTCCTGCCCGACACGGTCGAGGGTCTGGACGGGCGGCCTGAGGCCAAGAACTTGGTGGCCATCTATGCGGCCCTGTCGGACACGACGCGCGAGGCCGTTCTGGCCGAGTTCGGCGGTCAGGGCTTTGGGTCGTTCAAGCCCAGGCTGGCGGAGCTGGCCGTCACGTCAATGGCCCCGGTCACGGCCGAGATGCGCCGCCTGATGGCCGACCCGGCCGAGATCGACCGCGCCTTGGCCGTCGGCGCCGAGCGCGCCCGCGAGACAGCTCAGCCGGTGGTGGACGAGGTCAAGAAGATCGTCGGCTTCTGGCGGGGCTGAGGCCGTGAGCCACCCGCTCGACCGTCCTGTCTGGAGCGCGCTGACCTCGGAGCGCCAGGCGTCTCTGGCGGTCGGCGCCGACGGGGCGCTGCGTTTCGCCCCCGGCTACGGCGTCTTCGCCGCCAGCGTGGATCAGTCGCCCGAGAGCCTGGCGGCCATGGCCGTGCTGGAGCGCCCCGAGGGGATCATCGCCACGGTCGAGGCGGTCGCGCCGCCCGTGCCGCCGGGTCTGGTCGCGCTCAAGGAAGCGACGCTGGCGCAGATGGTGCTGGTCGAGCTGACGCCCGCCAAGGCGCGCAACATCATGATCGAGCCTCTGACCGAGGCCGACGCTCCGGCCATGCGGGCGCTGGCCGCCCTGACCGAGCCCGGTCCCTTCTTCGACCGGACGCATCAGCTGGGCGGCTTCTTCGGCGTCAAGCAGGACGGTCGGCTGATGGCCATGGCCGGCGAGCGGATGAAGCCCGACGGCTTCACCGAGGTCTCGGGCGTCTGCGCCCACCCCGACGCGCGAGGGCGCGGCTATGCGGGGGCCCTGATGCGGACGGTGATCGAACAGATCCTGGCGCGTGGGGAGACGGCCTTCCTGCATTCCTACGCCGACAACGCCGGGGCCATCGCCCTTTATCGCGCCCTGGGTTTCGAGGTGCGCAGCGAAATGGCGATGAGGATGTTAGGCTCGGCGGAAACCTGAACGGGAGAGCGACATGAGCGGTCACGGCGCAACAGTGGAATGGACGCGGGGCGACCAGGCCTTCGTCGACAAGCGATACAGCCGCGCCCACGTCTGGCGCTTCGACGGCGGGGCGGTGGTGCCGGGGTCGTCGGCGCCCTCGGGCGTGCCCGTACCGATGTCGGACCCGGCGGGCGTGGACCCTGAGGAGGCCATGGTCGCCTCCCTGTCCAGCTGTCACATGCTGTGGTTCCTGGCCTTCGCCGCCAATGCGGGCCTGGTGGTCGATCGCTATCTGGACGAGGCCTCGGGCGAGCTGGACAAGAACGAGGCGGGCAAGCGCTATCTGGCGCGCGTCGCCCTGAAGCCGGTGACGACCTTCACAGGCCGCCAGCCCGACCAGGCCGAGCTGGACGCCCTGCACCACGCCGCGCACGAGCACTGCGACATGGCCCATTCGGTGCGGTCCGAGATCACGGTCACAGCCCGTCTGGGCTAGGCCTCCGGGGCCACGTCCCTGAGGAAGGCGGTGAAGCGGCGCAGGGCCTCCAGCGTCAGCTCGGGGTGGTGGCGCATGGGGCCGTTGCTGGTCGGCTCGTCGAAGGCGTGGGTGCCCTCGGCGATCCAGCTTTCGACCTCGGAGCCGCAGTCGCGGATCATGGCGTTGACCCGCTCGGCGTTCGACACCGTGGTCAGGTGGTCGCGCCTGGCCGTCATGGCGAGAACGCGCGGGCAGTGCCGCCAGGGCTTCATCTTGTTGAAGGCCCAGGTCCCGACATAGGGGTAGGCCAGCCACACCGCCTTGACCCCCGACAGGTCACAGGACGCCGGGTCGGCCACGCCCATGCGGCCCGGTTGCGGGTCCTCGCTCATCATTTCCATGATCGACCAGCCGCCGTGGCTCCAGCCGGCCAGCGACAGCATCGTCGGATCGACGTCGGGGCGCTGTGAGATGCCCTTGATCGCCGCCAGCAGGTCGCCCGCCCGCTCATAGCCGCGCAGCACCAGTCCGGTGCAGACCGTGGTCAGGGTGAAGGCCCGGTTCCAGCCGCGCGGGCCGTAGGAATCGACGATGAAAGCGCGCCAGCCCGCCGCCTTGGCCGCCTCGGCGTAGCGCGGCAGGTGATCGCGCAGACCGCCGCAGCCGTGGAACAGCAGCACCGCTGGACGCGGCAGGTCGTCCTCGGGTCCGACGACGGTCGTGTGCGGTTCCAGCATGGCCCAGCGGGCGTCGAGCGTATCCATCGGCCCAGCTTAGAGGTTCGCGTTTTCGAGGAAAGGGGTCTTGCGGTTTCGATATATCGATATATCTATGTGGCAGTTCGATATATCTAAATGAAAGACGAGAGAGCGATATGAGAGGCTCCAAGAGGATCGAGAACACAGGCGGCGGCTTTGGACGCGGGTGTCACGGCGGCCACGGTTTCGACAGGGGCGGTCACGGCCGTCCTATGCGCCCTGAAGGCGGGCGCGGCCCCGGCATGGGCGGCGAAGGCCGGATGCGCGGCGAGCGCCACGGGCGGCGCGGCGGCGGGCGTATGTTCGAGCACGGCGCCCTGCGCTGGGTGCTGCTGTCGATGATCGCCGACAAGCCGAGCCACGGCTATGAACTGATCAAGGGCATCGAGAGCCGCATGGGCGGGACCTATGCCCCCAGCCCCGGCGTCATCTATCCCAGCCTGGCCCTGCTGGAAGACATGGGCGCGGTCAGCGTCGAAGCCGAGGGCGGCAAGAAACGCTATGCGATCACCGACGAGGGCCGCCGTCTGCTGACGGAGAACACCGAGGCCCTGGCCCACATCGAGATGAAGATGAGGGCTCTGCGGGGACGCCCCGACCGCCCCGCGCGCATCGCCCAGGCCATCGAGGCCCTGCGCACCGCGACGCATCAACGCCTGACCCAGGAGCCGCCTCTGACCGAGGCCGAGGTCGAGGCCATCGCCGACCTGCTGGAGGCCGCCGCCGAGAAGGTGCGGCAGGCATGAGCGAGACCCATCTGCGCCAGCCGCGCCGGGTTCGGCACGAGCTGAAATTCCGTCGCGCCCGCGTCGAGGCGGTCGAGCAACTGACGCCGGTGCTGAAGCGCATCGTCCTGACCGGCGACGAACTGGAGGGCTTCTTCAGCCCCGGCTTTGACGATCATGTGAAGATCTTCCCGGCGCCGCGCGGTCAGGCGGTGGTCCTGCCGACCGTGGGGGCGGACGGGCCGGTCTTCGCCGAGCCGAAACCTGTGGCGCGCGACTATACTCCGCGCGCCTTTGACGCCGCGAACCGGCGACTGACCCTCGACTTCGCCGTCGGTCACGGCGGGCCGGCGACGGCTTGGGCCGAGGACGCGCAGGTCGGAGACGAACTGGGGCTGGGCGGGCCGCGGGGCTCGTTTCTGGTCCCCACCAGCTTCGCCGAGCATCTGCTGGTCGGCGACGAGGCGGCCATTCCCGCCATCGCCCGACGGCTGGAGGAACTGCCCGCCGGAGCGCGGGCTGTCGCCTGCATCGAGGTGGCCGACGCCTCGGGCGAACTGGCTCTGACCAGCGCCGCCGAGGTCGAGATCGTCTGGGTGCATCGCAACGGCGGCGCGCGCGGTCGGCCTGAGGCCCTGACGGCGGCGGCGGTCGCGGCGGCGGGGCGGATCGACCCGAGCGACGCCTATATCTGGGTGGCCTGCGAAACCTCGGTCGCCCGCTCGATGCGCGCCGCCCTGCTGGCCGCACGCGCCTTCAATCCGAAATGGATGAAGGTGGCCGGCTACTGGCGCCTGGGCCGCGCGGGCGCGCACGAGGTAATCGAGGACTGAGCGCCCAACCCAGCCGTCATTCCGGGCGGCGCTAGCCGACCCGGAACCCAGGCGGTTCAGCGGCCCGCCCGCGACCGAAAACGCCGCGCGTGAAGCCGCCGCCTGGGTCCCGGGTTCGCTGCGCGCCCCGGGATGACAGAAGGGAGAGGGACCTCCGGCTTAATGCCGGAAGACGCGCACGCCGGTGAAGGCCATGGCGATGTTGTTCTCGTCGGCGGCGGCGATGACCTCGGCGTCGCGCATCGAACCGCCCGGCTGGATCACCGCCGTGGCGCCGGCGGCGATGGCTTCCAGCAGGCCGTCGGCGAAGGGGAAGAAGGCTTCGCTGGCGCAGGCGGACCCTTGCGCCAGAGAATGGGCCAGGCCCTTGGCCTCGCCGGCTTCCTTGGCGCGGATGGCGGCGATGCGGGCGCTGTCGCGGCGGTTCATCTGGCCGGCGCCGATGCCTGCCGTCTGGCCGTCCTTGGCGTAGACGATGGCGTTGGACTTGACGTGCTTGGCCACGGTGAAGGCGAACAGCATGTCCTGAATCTCGGTGGGCGTCGGCTGACGGCGCGTGACGATCTTCAGGTCGGACGGCTTGATCAGCGAACGGTCGCGCGACTGCACCAGGAAGCCGCCGGCCACCGAGCGGAAGACCTCGCCGGCGCCGTGCGGGTCGGGCAGGCCGTCGGTGATCAACAGGCGCAGGTTCTTCTTGGCGGCGAAGACGGCCTTGGCTTCCTCGTCGGCGCCGGGGGCGATGACGACCTCGGTGAAGATGCCGGTGATGGCGCGGGCATCGTCGCCGTTCAGCGGGCGGTTGACGGCGATGACGCCCCCAAAAGCGGAGACCGCGTCGCATTCCAGCGCGCGGACGTAGGCTTCCGACAGAGTGGCGCCGACGGCCACGCCGCAGGGGTTGGCGTGCTTGACGATGACGCAGGCCGGGCTTTCGAACTCGGCCACCAGCTCATAGGCGGCGTCGGCGTCGGCGATGTTGTTGTAGCCCAGCTCCTTGCCCTGGACCTGTTCGGCGTAGGCCACGCCCGGACGGCGTTCGCCGGTGCGGTAGAAGGCGCCGGTCTGATGCGGATTCTCGCCATAGCGCAGGGTTTGCGCCAGCGAGCCGGCGATCGACTTTCGGGCCGGGGCGGCGTCGTTCAGTTGCCCGGCGAACCACGACGACACGGCGGCGTCATAGGCGGCGGTGCGGGCGAAGGCGCGGGCGGCCAGCTGCTTGCGCAGGCTCAGCGTGGTCGCGCCGTCGGCCTTCAGGGCCTCCAGGATCAGGCCGATGCTTTCGCCGTCCACGGCGACGGCGACGTGGCCGTGGTTCTTCGAGCCCGAACGGATCATGGCCGGGCCGCCGATGTCGATGTTCTCGATGGCCGCTTCAAAGCCGCCGCCGTCCTCGACCGTCTTCTCGAACGGATAGAGGTCGATCCAGACGATATCGATGGCGCCGATATTGTGCTCGGTCATGGCGGCGGCATGGGCCGGGGCGTTGCGCACGCCCAGCAGGCCGCCGTGCACGACGGGGTGAAGGGTCTTCACCCGACCATCCATCATTTCCGGGAAGCCGGTCAGATCGGCCACGTCCTTGACCGGCAGGCCATAGCCCGCGATCGCCGCCTTGGTGCCGCCGGTCGAGACCAGCTCGACGCCTAGACCGGCCAGTGTGCGCGCGACATCCTCCAGCCCCGCCTTGTCCGACAATGAAATCAGGGCGCGGACAGGTTTGATCGCGTCCGGGGCAGGCGGAAAGTCGGGAGCGGCGGGCATGGGCGGCGTCCGTTAACAGCTGGGGCGGGGAGATGGCGCGCGCTCTAGCACCATCGGGACCCGGCGTCAGCCCTTGGCGCCATACACACCGTCATCCTCGGGCTTGACCCGAGGATCGAGTTGTCCGCCACTCGACGTTCCATGAATGAGCGCCGCCCCTTCATCGCCGCCTATATCCTGGCCAGCCGTCCGCTCGGCGTCCTCTACGTCGGCATGACGTCGAACCTCTACGAACGCATCCGCCAGCATCGCGAGGACAGGGTCGAAGGCTTCGCCCAACGCTACGGTTGTAAGACCCTCGTCTGGTACGAGACGCACGGCTTCGTCACCGAGGCGATCCGGCGCGAGAAGGCGCTCAAACGCTGGAAACGCACGTGGAAGCTGGAATTGGTCGAGAAGACCAACCCCGAGTGGCAAGACCTCTATCCCAGCCTGTTCGGACTGGCGCCCGATCCTCGGGTCAAGCCCGAGGATGACGAAGAGGGAGAGGGCCTTGACCCATTCCTGAAACGGCTCGACGGCGCTTAGCCCTCGATCCGCTCCAGCTTGGCGACGAAGAAGCCGTCGACGCCGCCGCGTTCGGCCCATTGTGAGGGCAGGATGCGCAGCCAGCCTTCGGGGGTCAGGGCCTCGCCCGGGGCGCCGATCTCGGCTGGGACGGCGGCGACGGTGCGGAAGGCGGGGTTGCGGCGCAGGAAGGCGATGATCTGGGTTTCGCCCTCTTCGCGTTCCAGCGAGCAGACGCAATAGACCAGACGGCCGCCGGGCTTCACTTTCTCGGCGGCGACGTCCAGCAGACGGTGCTGCACGTCGGCCAGCTTGGCCACCTCGGCGGGGCGGGTGGCGCGCAGGACTTCGGGGTTGCGGCGATAGGTGCCGGTGGCGGTGCAGGGGGCGTCCAGCAGGACGGCGTCGAAGGTGCGCTCGTCTTCCCAGTCCTCGGCGGGAACGGCCACGACCTCGACCGGCAGGCGGGTGCGGTCGAAGTTCTGTTTCAGGCGCTTCAGACGCGCGGGCGAACGGTCCAGAGCGACAACGTCAGCGCCGGCGGCGGCCAGTTGCAGGGTCTTGCCGCCGGGGGCGGCGCACATGTCCAGAACCGTCTCGCCGGCCTTGGCGGCCAGCAGGCGGGCGGGGACGGCGGCGGCGGCGTCCTGGACCCACCAGTCGCCGGCCTCGAAGCCAGGCCAGCCGGCCACGTCGCCGCGCTTGCCGGTGCGGACCGTGCCGCCGGGCAGGACCTCGCCCTCGACGTCCTGGGCCAGTGCGTCCAGATCGACGCCGGGCTTAGCGCTGAGATCGGTGGCGGGCTCGTCGCGGGTAGCCAGGGCCAGACCGATGAGGTTGGCCTCGCCATAGGTGGCTTTCCAGCGGGCGGCCAGCCAGTCGGGCAGGTTGGATTCGGCCGTGGTCAGGCCGGGACCGTCACGGTCCACGCCGCGCAGCACGGCGTTGACCAGGTTCTTGTAAGGGCGGGTCTTGGCGTCGCGCTCAGCCAGCTTGACGGCGGTCGAGACGGCGGCAAAGGCGGGCGTGCCCAGGACCAGGGTCTGGGCCAGGGCGACGCGCAGGATGGTGCGGACCGGGGCCGGCGGCGCCTTTTGCAGGCGGCGGTCCAGAATCTGGTCGATCTCGCCCAGACGACGCAGGGCGGCCATGGCCACGGCGCGGGCGAAGGCCCGGTCGGGGCCCGCCAGATCCTTGGCCGGAGACTGGGACAGGGCCTCGTCCAGACCTGTGCGCTTCTCCAGCGCGGCGTTCAGCAGGATGCCCGCGACCAGGCGAGCCTCGACGCCGATGTCGGCGTGGGGATCATCGGTGACGATCTCGGGCTGGGCCTCGCGACGCGGACGCGATTTCTCGGCCATGCGGCGACCGCGCGCCGCCGAACTCTTACCCTTGGGCGTACCACCACTCATACGGAAACCTGCGTGCCCAGCTCGACCACGCGGCCGGGCGGGATATGGAAGAAGTCGGTCGGATTGGCGGCGTTGCGCATCAGGAAGATGAACAGCTTGTCCTGCCAGAGAGGCATCCCCTGACGCGCGGAGGCGACCACGGAACGACGGCCCAGGAAGAAGCTGGTCGACATGATGTCGAACTTCAGCCCCTGCTTGCGGCACAGGCCGAGCGCGCGGGGCACGTTCGGCGTCTCCATGAAGCCGTAGGTGATGGTCAGCCGTTTGAAGTCGTCGCTGATCGGCTCCATCGTCACCCGCTGGCTGTCGGACACGCGCGGGCGGTCGGCGGTGTGGACCGTCAGGATGACGTTCTTCTCGTGCAGCACCTTGTTGTGCTTCAGGTTGTGCATCAGGGCCACCGGCGCGACCTCGGGGTCCGAGGTCAGGAAGATGGCCGTGCCCGGCGCCCGGTGCGGCGGACGGGCCTTCAGCATCTCGATCAGGTCGGTGAGCGGCAGGCTGTCCTTGCGGGTCTTCTCGGTCAGGATCTGCGTGCCGCGCACCCAGGTCCACATGATCAGCACCAGGCCGCCGCCCAGGACCAGCGGCATCCAGGCGCCGTCCGGGATCTTGAGCAGGTTGGAGGTCAGGAAGACGCCGTCGATGAAGCCGAAGGGAACCAGGGTGCCCAGCACCGCCCACATCGGCCACTTCCACTTCTTGGTCACCACCGACCAGGCCATCAGGGTGTTGACCAGCATGGTGCCGGTCACGGCCACGCCGTAGGCCGCCGTCAGATTATGCGACGACTGGAAGGTCAGCAGCAGGAAGAGCACCCCGATCATCAGCAGGCTGTTGACCGCCGGGACATAGATCTGGCCGGCCAGGGTCTCGGAGGTGTTGCGGATGTCGATGCGCGGGAGCAGGCCCAGCTGGACCGCCTGTTGCGTCACCGAGAAGGCGCCGGTGATGACGGCCTGGCTGGCGATGACCGTGGCCGCCGTGGCCAGGATCAGCATGGGCCAGTAGACCATCTGCGGCACCATATTCCAGAACGGGTTGTCGGCCGCGCCGGGGTTGGCCAGCAGGAAGGCGCCCTGGCCCAGATAGTTGAGCGTCAGACAGGGCAGGACCACGAACAGCCAGCCCTGACGGATCGGCGCCTTGCCGAAATGGCCCATGTCCGCATAGAGGGCCTCGGCCCCCGTGACGGCCAGGAAGACGCTGCCGAGGATGACGAAGCCGAGGAAGCCGTCCTTGAGCAGCAGCTGGACGCCATAGGTCGGCGACAGGGCGCGCAGGATCGAGATGTCGTCGAAGATGTGCACCAGACCCATCACGCCCAGGCTGAGGAACCAGACGGCGGTGATGGGGCCGAAGAACTTGGCCAGACCGGCGGTGCCGCGCGACTGGACCATGAACAGGGCGATCAGGATGCCCGCCGAGATCGGCAGGATGAAGGGGTCCAGCTCGCCGTTCAGGCCCGGCGCGTCCTTCAGACCCTCGACCGCCGACAGCACCGAGATGGCCGGGGTGATGACGCCGTCGCTGTAGAACAGGGCCGCGCCGCAGACGCCGAGAATGAACAGCCAAGCGCTGCGTCGGCCGACCGCGTGCTGGGCCAGGGCCATCAGCGACAGGGTGCCGCCCTCGCCCTTGTTGTCGGCCCGCATCAGGAACATGACGTATTTGAACGTCACCACGATCATCAGGGCCCAAAAGGCTAGGGAGACCACGCCGATGATGGCCAGTTCGCCGCCGACGCCCTTCTGGGCGTGGCCGATGGCCTCGCGCAGGGCGTAGATCGGACTGGTGCCGATGTCGCCGAAGACCACGCCGATGGCGCCCAAAATCAGGGCGCGATGCGTCGCCTTGCCGTGCCCTGCGCCCTGGTGGGGCGGAGAGGGAGTCCCGGCGTTCGGTTGTTCGGAAGCGTTTGCGGCGGACGCGTTCACGTCGCCACGGGGCGTGTCCCCAGCCATGCATAACCTCCGGGTCGCGCGAAGGGCGCGCCCATCAAGAGCGGCGGGCCTTTAACCGCTTTCCGTCAGCGGTTCAATCGGCCCTCGGTTCCGACCGACGAGCCGCCGACAGAATGCGCCGGTCCGTCTTGGCCTGAACCAGCACTACGACGTTGTCTTCAGAGGCGGAATCGGCCGGAAGAGCAAAAAGAACCGGACGCCCGGTCCAGTCGCCCAGTCGTCGTATTTCGCGCACCACATTGACGTGACGCACGGCCTGGCCGCGATTGTCGCCCTGTTTGACCTCGACCGTCTGCAGGCCGGGTTGATAGACCACGGCCATGACCTCGGCGCCGCCGACGGGAGGGCGACCCGAGCCGACGCCGACCCGGTCGCCGGTTTCGCGGAACTCGATCTCGGGCGGCCACAGGCGGGCGGCGGCCTCGGCGTCGATGGCGGCCTGAAGCTCAGGCGGGCGGGCCCCCGACAGGTGACGACGACCGTCGATCACCACCTGGGGCGTCGAGACGTTCCTCAACCTCAGCGCCTGACGATAGGCCTGCTGACGGGCGGCGAACTCGGGTTTGGCGAAGGTGTCGGACCAGCCGAGATAATCCCAGTAGCCCACGCCGTAGGTCAGGGCGATGACGCCTGGCTCATTGGCCACCGCCTCCAGGGTGCGATTGGCGTCCGGGCAGCCGGAGCAGCCCTGGGCCGTGAACAGCTCGACCACCACCGGCTGGACGGTCGCGTCGCGCTCGCGCGGCGGCGAGGCCGCGGCGGTGAGAAGGCCGACGCCCGCGAGGGCTGCCGCCGTCACCCCAAACCTGATCGAACCCCGTGCCGTCATCTGGCGATCCTAGCCCCTCGATCCGTCTGCGCCGCTCATAAAACCGTGAAGGACATTATCCTTGGCCTATCGCCCTTCGGGCTGCTTGAGGCCGCGCCGCCTTCACGTCATCCCGGCCGCAGCGAAGCGGAGAGCCGGGACCGCCCAAGACGCAGACGTCAGCGCCCCTGGCGGTCCCGGATCGCGGCTGCGCCGCTTCCGGGATAACGCGCAGGGCTAGTCCATCAACTGCTGGCTGAGATAGACGTAGTGCCGGGCCCAGCGGCGAGCGTTGGCGACCGGGTCGGCGTCGTTGGAGTGACCGCCGGCCGTGTCCTCGAAATAGAGGTGATCGTGACCCTGATCGGCCAGGCGCGCGGCGAACTTGCGGGCGTGGCCGGGGTGGACGCGGTCGTCGCGCGTATTGGTGGTGATGTAGACGCGCGGGTACTTCGTCTCGGGCCGCAGCTGCTGATAGGCCGAGTAGCGGGCGATGAATTCGGCGTCGGCAGGGATGCGCGGGTCGCCGTATTCGCCGATCCACGAGGCGCCGGCGGGCAGGTCCTGATAGCGCAGCATGTCGATCAGCGGGCTTTCGATCACCGCCGCATTGAACAGTTCCGGATGCTGGGTGATCGACACGCTCGTCAGGACCCCGCCGTTCGAGCGGCCATAGATGCCCAAGTGGCGCGGGCTGGTGATCTTGCGCTGTTCCAGATCGCGGGCCACGGCGGCGAAGTCGTCGAAGGCGCGCTGGCGGTTTTCACGCAGGGCCGCCTGGTGCCAGGCGGGACCGAACTCGCCGCCGCCACGGATATTGGCCTGGACGAAGACGCCGCCGTTCTCGAGCCAGAGCTTGCCCATCTCGGGCTTGTAGGCGGGCGGGAAGCTGGCCTGGAAGCCGCCGTAGCCGAACAGGATGGTCGGGCCGGTCCCGTCCATCGCCAGGTCCTTGGGCCGGGTGACGAAGTAGGGGATCTTCGTCCCGTCGCTCGAGGTCGCCTCGAACTGCTCGACCACATGGGTCGAGGCGTCGAACTTGGCCGGGGCCGCCTTCAGCTCGGTCAGGGCGCCGGCGGCGACGTCGGCCAGGCTGAGGGTCGGCGGTGTCAGGAAGCCCTGCGTCGAGACGAAGACCTGGCCCTTCGACTTGGAGCTGTCGCCCAGACCCACAGCGCTGTTGGCGGGGACGGCCAGTTCGGTCACGGTCCAGCCGTTCGCGCTCGGGGTGAAGCGCTTCAGCGTGCCGACGACGTTGTCGGCGATCACCGCGACGATGCTGTCAGAGAAGACCGTCACGTTTTGCAGCGACTGGCGCGGCGAAGGCGTGAAGACGGTCGCCCGCTGGGCGCCGATGGCGATATCGAGCCGGACAGGTCCCAGAACCCCGAGCGGCAGGGACAGCAGGGAACCGGCGGCATAGTCCTGACCGTCGAAGCTCCAGGCCTGATCCAGCGAGAAGATCAGATTGCCGGCCCTGACGCCTTCGACAGCGACGCGTTCCGGCAGGTTCAGCTTGACCGGCTTGCCGTCCACCAGACGCCAGATTTCCGAGCGGAAGGTGTCCAGCGGGCGGCTGAACAGGACGGCTTCGACCGCGCCGGCCTTATCACGGAAGACCATGGGCGAGACGCCGTAGCCGCCGTCGGACTGCTGGCCGCGATAGACCTCGGTCGCGTGGGCCAACGGGTGGCCGCGCTTCAGGGATTTGACGATGAAGGGATAGCCCGACTCCGTCATGGTGTTGGGACCGAAGTCGGTGGCGATCAGCAGGGTGTCGCGATCCAGCCAGGCCAGGCGGTGCTTGCCCTCGGGGATGATGAAACCGCTCTCGACAAAGGTCTTGGTGGTCAGGTCGAACTCGCGGACCGTTACGGCGTCCTTGCCGCCGTCCGACAGGTTGATCAGGCAGCGGGTCTCGTCCGGGGCCAGGCAGTCGGCGCCCTTGAACACCCAGTCGCGGCCCTCA
This sequence comes from Brevundimonas sp. P7753, assembly GCF_013386595.1. Classification (NCBI taxonomy): domain Bacteria; kingdom Pseudomonadati; phylum Pseudomonadota; class Alphaproteobacteria; order Caulobacterales; family Caulobacteraceae; genus Brevundimonas; species Brevundimonas sp. P7753. Next base: position 27,568 of record NZ_JACARP010000033.1, read on the forward strand.
GCCTTGGCCAGAGCGTCGATGTCGATCAGCGTCTCCCACTGGGGCTGGGCGGTGCGATAGCTGTCCAGAGTCGTGCGGCGCCAGACGCCCTTGGGATTGGCCGCGTCCTGCCAGAAGTTGCCGAGGCCTTCGCCGAGGAAGCTGACGCCGGGGATGCGATCGGTGGCCGTCAGGATGGCCTCGGCCTGCTGGCGGAAGGGCTCGTAACGGCGGTCGCCGGTCAGGGCGGCCAACGCCTTCTCGTTCGAGGCGGCGACGAAGGCCCGGGCCTCCGCTCCGTCCACCTCTTCCAGCGCCAGGTGATCATCGGCGGCCTTGACCCCCTCGGGCGACAGGTCGCGCGGGAAGTGGGGCGGGGGCGTGGTCGCAGAGGCGGCGACCGGGTCGGCAGGGGCCTGGGCGAGGGCCGGGCCGGCGGCGAGGATCAGCACCGGCAGGGCGGCGGACAAGAACAGGGACTTCATGAAGGCAAACTCCGCTTTCGGAATCCTCCCCTGCGTCAGCGGGGGAGGGGGACCGCCGTCAGGCGGTGGAGGGGGAGGAACCAGCCTCGGCGTCCAGGGTCGCCCCCTCCACCACTTCGTGGTCCCCCTCCCCCGTTCGCCAAGGCTCACAGGGGAGGATCAGATACCGACTATTGCTTCGCCGGTTCGTCCATCAGGCGGCGCGTCAGATAGGTGTATTCCAGCGCGATGCGGCGGGCAGTTTCTCGCAGGTTGGCGCCGGCGGCGTGGCCGCCGTCAGTGTTTTCATAGAAGAGGACCGGATAGCCCAGTTCCTCCAGACGCGCCGCCGCCTTGCGGGCGTGGCCGGGGTGGACACGGTCGTCCTTGGTCGAGGTGTGGATGAAGACCTCGGGATAGGGCTGGCCCGCCGCCAGCTTTTGGTAGGGCGAATACTGCTCGATCCAGGCGCGCTGTTCCGGGATGTCCGGGTTGCCGTATTCACCGATCCACGAGGCGCCGGCCAGCAGCTTGTGGAAGCGCAGCATGTCGAACAGGGGCACCTGGATGACGGCGGCGTTGATCAGGTCCGGGCGCTGGGTCAGCATGGCGCCCATGAACAGGCCGCCCTGCGACCCGCCCATGATCCCCAGGTGCGGCTGGCTGGTGACGCCGCGCGTGATCAGGTCCTGGGCCACGGCCTGGAAGTCCTCGTGGGCGCGCTGGCGGTTTTCCTGCTGGGCCGCCTGGTGCCATTTCGGGCCGAACTCGCCGCCGCCGCGCGTATTGGCGATGACATAGACGCCGCCGCGCTCCAGCCACAGCTTGCCCACCGTCGGCGAATAGCCCGGCAGCAGCGACGACTGGAAGCCGCCGTAGCCGTAGAGCAGCGTCGGGTTAGACCCGTCCATGGCCATGGCGTCCTTATGGACGACGAAATAGGGGATCATGGTGCCGTCGGCCGAACGGGCCTCGAACTGATCCACCTTCATGCCCGTGGCGTCGAACTTGGCGGGCAGGGATTTGGTCAGGCTGACCGCGCCGGTCGCCGCATCGGCCAGATAGAGGCTAGACGGGTTCAGATAGCCGGCGACGCTGACGAAGATCTTGTCGTCCTGTTCCGAGGCCGAGCCGACGCCGACGGTGACGTTCTGCGGCAGGTCCAGGCGGGTGCGCGCCCATTCGCCAGCAGGGTTCGGACGATAGACATAGACCGAGCCGCGCACGTTTTCATAAAGCGCCACGACCAGGGTGTTGCGGGTGGCGTTGATGCCCTCGATCGCCTCGCGCTCGCCCGGACGGATGACCAGTTGCGCCGGGGTCTTGGGATCGGCCAGCCAGGCTTGCAGGTTCCAGGCGATGACGTCGCCGGTCTTGAATTCCTGACCCGAGGGCGCGGTCCAGTCCTGATCCGTCGTCACCACCATCTGGCCGGCGACCAGGGCGTTGATGCTGGACTTGAGCGGCAGGGCCAGCTGGGTCGTCGAGCCGTCGGCGTTCAGGCGCCAGGTCTCGCTCTCATAGAAGTTGATCCCCCGGTTCAGCAGCACCGCCTGAACCACGCCGTCCGCGTCGCGCAGGGTGTAGCCGGAGACCGAGACGTCGGTCTTCTGGCCGGCGAAGACCTCGACCGCCTGATCGACGCTCTGGCCGCGCTTCATCAGGCGCACGGTGCGCGGATAGCCAGAGTCCGTCAGCGAGCCCTCGCCGAAGTCGCGCGAGATCAGGACCGTATCCTTGTCGATCCATGTCACGCCGCCCTTGGATTCCGGCAGGTTGAAACCGCCGTCCACGAAGGTCTTGGTCACGCTGTCGAACTCGCGGATCGTCACCGCGTCCTTGCCGCCGTCGGAGAGGGACAGCAGGCAGTAGCGTTCCTCGGGCGCCAGGCAGGTCGCGCCCTTATAGACCCAGTTCTTGCCCTCGGTCGCCGACAGGGCGTCGATGTCGAGGATGGTCTCCCAGGTCGGGGCGTCGGTGCGATAGGAGTCCAGCGTCGTGCGGCGCCAGATGCCGCGCACGTGCTCGGCGTCCTGCCAGAAGTTGTCGACGTGGCCGTCGTGGGTGAAGCCCGGCGAGGGGATGCGGTCGCGCGACTGGACGATGTCCAGGGCCTGCTGGTGCAAGGTCTCGTAGCGCGGGTCGCCTTGCAGCGTGCCCAGCGAGGTCGCGTTGTGGGCCTTGACCCAGTCCATGGCGCGCTCGCCCTCGACCTCTTCCAGCCAGATATAGGGGTCGGTCGCCTCGCTGGTCGCAAAGCCCGGCGTGGATGCGGCGGCGGCGGGCGTTTCAGACGAATGGGCCATGGCGACGGGTGCGGCTCCGGCGGCGAGAAGAAGGGCGGCGGCGGACGCCAGAGTGCGGATCATGTTTTCATTCCCAACAGAATTGGGCCCCAACGAAATTTGTCGGCACCTTGGCGAGAGGCGACGGCGGCGGCAAGCGGCGGAAATCTTACAAGCCTGTCATCTTTGGTCGCAGGGCGATCAGGCGCCGTCGTCCGGGATGCACAGAATCTCGCCGCAGGCCTTGCAGTGGACAGCGTCGGGGTCGTGCTTCTGCAGGCCGCAGACGGGGCAGGGGAACTTGACCTTGTGCGGCCGGATCAGGGTCTGGGCCAGGCGGATGAACAGGGTGATGCCCACCAGCATGACGATGATGGAGACGACCCGCCCTCCGTTGCCCGGCAGGGTGATGTCGCCGAACCCTGTGGTCGTCAGCGTCGCCACAGTGAAATAGAGGGCGTCCAGATAGCCGTTGATGTGCTCGGCCTTGCCCCGGAAATAGGCATAGACGAAGCCGGTCACGACGAAGACGAAGGTGATCAGAGCGGCCAGGGCTCGGGTGATTTCCTCGACCCGCGTGTCGTCGAAGCGGCGGCCGATGGTGCGCCAGAACAGGTCGCTGTTCAGCAGGCTCCACAATCGCAGCAGCCGCAGGAAGCCGAGGTTGGCCAGCCAGACCGGGAAGAGCAGGGTCGCCAGGACGAACAGATCAATCCAGACAATCGGCCGCTTCAGCCAGTCCCTGATGTCGGAATAGGCATAGGCCCGCGCCGCCAGGTCCAGGCCGAGGATGGTGGCGACGACATAGTCGGCGACGTAGAAGACCCAGCCCGCCTCCTTCAGGATCGGCGTGGCCAGGAAGAAGCCGATGATGGCGATGTCGATGACGATGACCATCAGGCGGAACTTGACCGCCTTGGGCTGGGTCCCGTGATAGAGATAGCGTAGCCGCGCCCTCAGCCTCAGACCCTGGTGTTTGCCGCTGTCGCTGTGTTCGGACGTCATCGACGCCAGCGATACATGAACTGGCGAGAAATCCTATATGAAGGCCGTCATGAGCCACACGCCCCGCCCCTATATCCGCATGAACGGCGCCGGAAACGCCTTCATCGTCGTCCAGGCCTTCGAGGAGGGCTTTCATCCGACCGAGGATCAGGTGCGCGCCCTGTGCGACCCAGCGTCGCCGACCGGGGGCTGCGACCAGCTGATCGGCGTCGAGCCGTCCGAGACGGCGGACGCCTTCATGCGGGTGTGGAACGCCGACGGCTCGATGGTGCAGACCTGCGGCAACGCCCTGCGCTGCGTCGGCTGGCTGCTGCTGGAAGCCACCGACAAGGAAGAGGTGATCATCGACACCCTCGCCGGACCGACGACGGCGCGGCGGGCGGGCGATCATCAGGTGACGGTGGACATGGGCCGACCCCGCCTCGACTGGACCGAAGTGCCGCTGTCCGAGGAGATGGACACGCGCGGCATCGAACTTCAGGTCGGACCAATTGATGCGCCGCTGCTGCACACGCCCGGCGCGGTCTCCATGGGCAATCCGCACGTGGTCTTCTTCACCGACCAGCAGGACGACGCCTTCGTGCGCGGCTCGGGCTCGTTGATCGAGCATCACCCGCTGTTCCCGGAAGGCGTCAACGTCGGCTTCGCCAAGGTCATTGACCGCGATCATATCCGGCTGCGGGTCTGGGAGCGCGGCGCGGGGCTGACCCTGGCCTGCGGCACCGGCGCCTGCGCCGCCTTGGTGGCGACCGCCCGGCGCGGCCTGACCGACCGCAAGGCGACCGTCGTGGTCGACGGCGGGACGCTGACCATCGACTGGGACGAGGCGTCCGGCCACGTCTTCATGACCGGCCCCGTCGAGATCGAGCGTACGGGGCTATTGCCACAAAGCTGAGCAATCGTCGGCCTGACGCTGCGTCAACGGTTGTCCCCACCCCTCCCACGATCTAGGAACGACGGGCGCCTGCCCTTCCCGAGATCGAAATGCCCGAATTGACCGACAAACAGACCTTCTCCGACGACGACGCTCTGGAGTTCCACAGCACGCCGACGCCGGGCAAGATCTCCATGGCCCCCACCAAGCCGATGGCGACACAGCGCGACCTGTCGCTGGCCTATTCGCCGGGCGTGGCCGTGCCGGTCCTGGCCATCGCCGCCGATGCGGACAAGGCCTACGACTATACCGCCAAGGGCAATCTGGTCGCCGTCATCTCCAACGGCACGGCCATCCTCGGCCTGGGCAACCTCGGTCACATGGCCTCCAAGCCGGTGATGGAGGGCAAGTCGGTCCTGTTCAAACGCTTCGCCGACGTCGACAGCTTCGACGTCGAGGTGAAGACCACCGACCCGGACGAGTTCGTCACCGTAGTCAAGAACATCGGCGACACCTGGGGCGGCATCAACCTGGAGGACATCAAGTCCCCGGAATGCTTCGAGATCGAAGCGCAGTTGCAAGACCTGCTGGACATCCCCGTCTTCCATGACGACCAGCACGGCACGGCCATCATCTCGACCGCCGCCCTGATCAACGCCTGCCATGTCGCCGGCAAGAAGCTGGAAGACGTCAAGGTGGTTCTGTCGGGCGCCGGGGCCGCAGGCCTGTCGTCCATCGCCCTGATGAAGGCCGCCGGGGTCAAGGCCGAGAACACCGTCATCTGCGACCGTCAGGGCGTCATCTACAAGGGCCGCGACAACGTCTCGCAATGGCAGGCGGCGCACGCCACCGACACGCCCCTGCGCACCCTGGCCGAGGCCATGGTCGGCGCCGACGTGGTGCTGGGCCTGTCCGCCAAGGGCGCGATCAGCAAGGAGATGGTCGCCTCCATGGCGCCCAAGCCGATCATCTTCGCCATGGCCAACCCCGACCCGGAAATCACCCCGGAAGACGTCAAATCGGTGCGTTCGGACGCCATCATCGCCACCGGCCGCTCGGACTATGTGAACCAGGTCAACAACGTCCTGGCCTTCCCCTATCTGTTCCGGGGCGCGCTGGACGTGCGCGCGCGCCAGATCAACCACGAGATGAAGATCGCCTGCGCCCACGCCCTGGCGGCGCTGGCCCGCGAGGACGTGCCGGACGAAGTCGCCGCCGCCTATCGCGGTCGCAAGCTGAAGTTCGGCCCGGAATACATCATCCCGACCCCGTTCGATCCGCGCCTGATCTGGTACATTCCGCCCTTCATCGCCCAGACGGCGATGGACACCGGCGTGGCCCGCAGGCCGATCGAGGACATGGACGCCTATCGCATCGCGCTGAAGCAGCGGGTCGATCCGTCCGCCGCCCTGATGCAGAAGATCTCCTCGGCCGTGCGCTCCGGACCCAAGCAGCGGGTGGTCTTCGCCGAGGGCGAGGAGCAGTCGGTCATCCGCGCCGCCTGGGCCTTCAAGCAGGCCGAGCTGGGCACGCCCCTGCTGGTCGGGCGCGAGGACCTGATCCGTCAGAACGCCGCCGAGGCGGGTTTGAACTTCGACGAACTGGGCATCGAGATCGTCAACGCCCGCACCTCGGGTCACAACGCCGAATACACCGACTGGCTGTACGAGCGCCTGAACCGTCGCGGCTATCTGCGTCGCGACGTGCAGCGCATGATCAATCAGGACCGCAACTATTTCGGCGCCACCATGATCGCGCGCGGTCAGGCCGACTGCATGGTCACAGGCGTGACCCGCAACTTCAACATGGCCCTGAAGGAAGTCCGCCGTGTCCTCGACGTCACGGACCGCATGATCGGCCTGTCGATCCTGCTGGCCAAGGGCCGCACCCTGTTCGTGGCCGACACCTCGATCCATGAACTGCCCAACGCCGCCGAACTGGCCGAGATCGCCATCAAGGCCGCCGCCACGGTCAAGAAGCTGGGCCGCAAGCCCCGCGTCGCCTTCCTGTCCTACTCGACCTTCGGCGATCCCCCCGGCGATCGCGGCGAGAAGGTCCGCGAGGCCATCCGCATCCTGGACGCCATGGACGTCGACTTCGAATACGAAGGCGAAATGCCGCCCGAACTGGCGCTGAACCCCGAGGCGCGCGCCAACTATCCCTTCATGCGCCTGACCGGCGACGCCAACGTCCTGGTCATGCCGGCCATCCATTCGGCGGCCATCTCGACCCGCCTGGTGCAGTCGCTGGGCGGCGCCACGGTGATCGGCCCGCTGCTGGTCGGCCTGGAGAAGTCGGTGCAGATCGTGCCCCTGGGCGCCTCGGTCAACGAGATCATCACCGCCGCCACCTTCGCCGCCTACGCCGAGGGGGCATCGGTCGAGGACTGACCGCTCAAAGCCGACAAGACGTTGAGAGGCGGCCTTCGGGCCGCCTCTTTGCGTTTGGGCGTCAGGTTTCCAGGTTCAGACGGCGACGCTCGGCCGTCAGACGCACCCACTCCATCGCGCAGAAGACGACGGCGATGACGCCCAGCCAGGCGGCGATGACGAACATGGCGGCATAGCCCTGATGCTCGATCAATTCGCCCAGAGCCCCCCGACCAAGAGTCCCGATCAGCAGGGCCAGCGAAGTGAACACCGCGAATTGGACGGCGCCGAACATCTTGTTCGACAAGGCCGACAGATAGGCGACGAAGGCCGCGCCCGCGAAACCGCCGGCGATGTTCTCGCCCGCAATGGCCAGCATCAAACGCGCCAGAGGCTCGCCCACGTGGAACAGGCCGAACAGCTTGTAGAGGCTGCTGATCTGCATGAAACCGTGGATGACCGGCGCGCCCAGCGCCAGATCCATCATCAGCAGATTGGTGGCCGCCGACAACGCGGCGCCCAGCAGCAGACTGGCCATCCGCCCAATAACGAGCAGGGCCCAACCGCCCAGCCCGATGCCGAGGATGGTCATGACCACGCCGAAGGTCTTGGAGGCCAGGGCGATCTCGGTCTTGGTGTGCCCCAGGGCTCCGCCTGTGTCGCCCATGTAGAAGGGGAAGGCGAACGGCCCCCAGACCCCGTCGGTGATGCGGTAGGTCAGAATCAGGCCCAGGACGATGATCGCCCCCCAGCCCAGACGTCCCATCAACTCAACCAGAGGCGCCAGAATGGCGTCGTAGAGGGTGTTCAAGAACGGCGGCGCGTCGCGTTCCCCCTGAACCGGCCCAGTCTTGCCGCCCCGCCAGACAATCAGCCCGGCCAGGGCGGCGGGCAGGATGACGGCGCCGCCGACGATCCACGGGCCCCAGGTGGCGGTGAACTCGCCCGCGCTCGGCGCAGGAGTGACGCTTAGCGCCGTGACCATGAAGCGGATCAGCATGAAGGCGGCCCAGGCCCAGGCAAGCAGGGTGGCGGCCAGCGCCATCATGCGCAGACGCGGCGAACCGATGCGTTCGCGGGCGATGGCCTGCCTGGGCGCCGGCTTGGGCTCGGGCGCGATCAGCGTGCCCAACAGCCCCAGGCCCATCAGGCCCGCGCCGATGACAAAGGTCGTGGACCAGCCCAGCGTGTCCGCCAACACCAGGGCGCCCGCACCGCCGATCAGGGCCGCCGTGCGGAAACCCAATTGATAGACCGTCGACAGCAGGTCCACTGGCACGCGTTCGTCGGCGACCTCGATCCGCCAGGTGTCGATGACGATGTCCTGTGTGGCCGAGGCGAAGGCGCCGAGCGCCGCCGCGCCCGCCAGCAGGGCGATCGCGCCCGTGCCCGGATGCGACAAGGCGATGGTCAGCAGCGCGCCCACCACAACGACCTGACACAGAATCAGCCACGACCGACGCCGCCCCATCTTGCCGATGATCGGCGGCGTCAGGCCGACCGAAGGCGACCAGAGGAATTTGAAGGCGCCGAACAGGCCGACCCAGGACAGAATGCCGATAGTGGCCACCGACACGCCGGCATCCGACAGCCAGGCGTTCAGGGTGCCGAACAGCATGGCGAAGGGCAGGCCTGCGGAAAAGCCCAGCAGCAGCATGGCCAGGGTGCGTCGCTCGTGAAACGCCGCCTTCAGAACGCCCAGGCCTTTCGGCGACGGCTGCAGGGCCGCAACCTCGGAAGCGGGCGTCTTCGTATCGGTCATGCAGGTCTCCGGCGGACGCCGCCGGAAAACGGGCGGTCGTGGTTACTGAGCGCCGACCTTGGCGCGGTTGCCGACGTTCGTCCAGCGGGTCAGGGCGGCGCGCAGGGCGTCAGCCTCCAGCGGCTTGGTCAGATGGTCGTTCATGCCGGCCTCCAGACAGGCGATGCGGTCCTCGGCGAAGGCGTTGGCGGTCAGGGCCACGATGGGGGTGCGCTCGCCGCGCGCTCTCAAAGCGCGAACGGCGGCGGGGCCGTCCATGCGCGGCATACGCATGTCCATGAAGATCAGATCGAAGCGGGCCTCTTTGAGCGTCAACAGGGCCTCATGGCCGTCGGCGGCGGTCTGGACCACGCAGCCTTCGCGCCGCAGCAGGGTCTTGGCCAGAAGGGCGCCGACCGGATTGTCCTCGACCAGCAGGACCCGCAGGCCCTTGAAGGCCACAGGCGTGACGCGGTCGTCGTCCTGAGCCCGCCCCACGGCGACGGTCAGGCCCTTGCGGCGCCCGGCAGCGGCCAGCACCCGCTCGGCCAATGAGGCGCGGCGCAGCGGCTTGATCAGATAGCCGTGGAAACCCGCGGCGCGATATCGATCCACCAGATCGCGTTCGCTGGGCTTGAGCAGGATGATGGCCTCGCCCTGCGACGGGCGCACCATCAGGGCGCCGTCCTCGGCCATGGCGTGATCGATCAGGGTCACGCCCGCCTGGCGCGCGACGCGGCCGCCGGAGGCCTCGATCTGGGCCGTCGCCGCCTGTCGCACGAAGGGATCGGGCGTGCGCACCGCCACGACGACGCCCTCCAGAGGACGGGCGCGCGGTTCGGTTCCGGCGGTCGGGAAGGGCGCCTCGAAGCGAAAGCGGGCGCCGGGGCCGTCGGGGCGGTCGGCGACGGTCACGGTCCCGCCCATGGCCTGAGCCAGGCGACGGACCACGGCCAGGCCCAGACCCGCGCCGTCGAAACGGGCGGCGTCGGAGGCGTCGGCGTGGCCGAACTCGTCGAAGATACGGGTTCGCGCTTCTTCCGGCACGCCGGGGCCGGTGTCGTCGACGACGAAGGCCAGACGCGGACGCGCGGCGGTTCCGCCGGCGCGCTCGACCGTCAGACGCACCCCGCCCCGGTCGGTGAATTTCACGGCGTTGCCGGCCAGATTGAACAGGACCTGACGCAGCCGCCCCTCGTCGGCGATGATGTCGGGCGCGTCGGCGGCGACGGACCAGGCGATCTCCAGCCCCTTGTCGTGGGCCCTGGGGCTGAGCAGTTCGGCCACGCCGCGCGTCAGGCCTTCCAGATCGACGGGGGCCGGATCGAACTCCAGCGCCCCAGCCTCCAGCCGGGCGAAGTCGAGCAGATCGTTGACCAGGCCCAGCAGGTGCTCCGCCGACTTCTGCGCCGCCTCGGCATAGGCGCGCTGCGCCCCGTCAAGCTTGGTCCGCGACAGCAGGCCCAGCATGCCGATCACCCCGTTCAGAGGGGTGCGCATCTCATGGCTCATCAGCCGCAGGAACTGCTGTTCCGGCGCGTCCGAGGGCGCTCCGGGGGGGGCGGCGGGCGTGATCTCGGTCGGTGCGTGCGTTCTGCGTGCCTGGGCCATAGCGACCACCCTAGCGCCCAAGGGTTAAGCGTGGCCGAACGAGGATTTCAGATCTCAGAAGGCCGGGGCCTCGCTGCGATGCGCCGTCTGGCGGTCGAAATCGCCCTGGGCCCCGAGCGTCGTGCGGCGATACATCAGGGCCTCGGCGACGTGGCGGCGCAGCACCCCGGTCGAACCGTCGAGATCGGCGATGGTGCGCGCCAGCCGCAAGGTTCGGGTCCAGCCGCGCGCGGTCAGACCCCCTGCCTCGCCCGCCCGCATCAAGAGCGCGCGGCCCGCGTCGTCGGGCGTGGCGAAGCGATCCAGGGTCTCGCCCGAGGCGCGGGCGTTGATGGCCTGATCGCGGGCCTTCACCGGTTCGAAGCCCGCCGCACTGACCCGCTCCTCCTGCTGGGCGCGGGCGGTCGCCACGCGGGCGGCGGCCTCGGCCGTGCCTTCCGCGGGCGGCGGCAGGGCCATGTCGGCGGCGGTGACGGGCGGCGTCTCAACCGTCAGGTCGATGCGGTCGAACATCGGGCCGGAGATGCGGTTCTGGTAGTCGCGCTGGCAGCGCGGAGCCTTGCCGCAGGCGCCGCGTCCCGATCCGCCAAGGCCGCAGCGGCAGGGGTTCATCGCCGCCACCAGCTGGAACCGCGCCGGATAGCGGACATGGGCGTTGGCGCGCGCCACCACGATCTCGCCCGTCTCCAGCGGCTGACGCAGGCTGTCGAGCGCCTGGGCCGAATATTCCGGCAGTTCGTCGAGGAAAAGGACGCCGTTGTGGGCCAGGGAGGCCTCGCCCGGCTTGGCCCGCAGCCCGCCCCCGGTCAGGGCGGCCATGGAGGCCGAATGGTGCGGCGAACGGAAGGGCCGGTCGCGGGTCAGGGCGCCGCGCTGGATCAGACCGGCCACCGACCAGACCATGGAGGTCTCCAGCAGTTCCTGGGGCGTCAGCGGCGGCAAGAGGCCCGGCAGGCGCTGGGCCATCATCGACTTGCCTGATCCGGGCGGGCCGATGAACAGCAGGTTGTGGCCGCCCGCCGCCGCGATCTCCAGCGCCCGCTTGGCGCTTTCCTGACCCTTGACCTCGCGCAGGTCGGGCACGGCGCCGCCCGCCGTCACCGGGCCGGGTTCAGGCGCGCGCAGGATCTGCGTGCCCCGGAAATGATTGATCAGGCCGATCAGGGAGCGCGGCGCCAGAATGGCCGTGTCGCCGGCCCAGGCGGCCTCAGGTCCATTGGCCTCGGGGCAGATCAGGCCCAACCCCATGGCCCCCGCCGCCATCGCCGCCGGCAGCGTGCCGCCGACCGCCGCGATCTGACCGTCCAGTCCTAGTTCGCCGACCGCCGCCCAGCCGTCCAGGGCGTCGGGGGCGATCACCCCCATGGAGGCCAGCAGGGCCAGGGCGATGGGCAGGTCGAAATGACTGCCTTCCTTGGGCAGGTCGGCGGGGGCCAGGTTGGCGATGACCTTCTTGGGCGGCAGGGCCAGACCGATGCCCGCAAAGGCCCCGCGCACCCGTTCGCGGCTCTCGGCAACCGCCTTGTCCGGCAGACCGACGATGGCGAAGGCGCCGGCGGGCGTCGCCACCTGCTGCACCTCGACATCGACCCGTCGCGCCTCGACCCCGTCGAATGCGACCGTCACCACCCGCGCGACCATGCCCTCACTCCCTCAGCCCGAAAGAGAACAAATCACGAACTCAATCAAACTGCAAGAGCGCTGTTCTTTAAGTTAGATCAGGGCAGATCGGCCTCGGGCGCCAGGGTGTGGATCACGTCGCCCGCAGCGTTCAGGAACTGAATGGCGCCGAAGCCCTCCTCCGTCACCGTCATGCGCACGCGCGGCTTGTCGTTCCTGTCGGACAGGGCGACGGCGGGCGTGCCGTCGGCGGCGACCGACAGGCGCATCCGGGTCGGCGTCTGCACGCCCGGCACCAGGGCGTCGCCCAGACCCGGCTCGCGGATTAGCGGCGGGGCCTGGTTGATGACGAAGCTGACCGCGCCGTCGGGCGAGACGCGCCAGCCGATGGCGTCCATGGCCGGGTGATCCAGGGCCAGCACCGCCATGCCGCCGTCCACGTCGGCGGTGCCGAAGCCGCCGCGCTCGCTGCCCTTGTCGTCATAGAGGATCAGGCCGGCGACGTTGAAGGCGCGCTTGTACTGGATGCCGTCGATGATCGGCGCGGGCGTGGCGCCCGAGAGGGTCATGCGGATGGTCCCGTCGGCGTCGACGATGTCGATGCGGCGGGCGGTGATGCGGTCGTGATCCGGAGCCTCGACGCGCGTCTGCGGCGTGCGCGTCTCGATGATCCGCTCCAGCACCTCCAGCGAGGGGCGCTTCGGCGCGACGTCCTGGGCCGTCGCGGGCGCGGCGGTCAGCAGCATCAGGACGGCCAGCGCCGCCATCGTCGTCGTTCTTGTCATGGGTCCCCTCCCGTTATGAGCGCGCCTCAGCAGGCGTCGCGCTTCTTGCGCTCGATCACGTCCCACATCAGGGCCGTCGCATCGACGCCGTTGAATTGCAGCATCTGCTGGGCGCCGGTGGGGGAGGTGACGTTGATCTCGGTCAGATAGTCGCCGATCACGTCGATGCCGACGAAGATCAGGCCGCGCTCCTTCAGGTAGGGGCCGATGGCGGCGCAGATTTCCAGGTCGCGCGGGGTCAGTTCGACCGGCGCCGCCGTGCCGCCGACGCGCAGGTTGGAGCGCACCTGATCCTTGGCCGGGATGCGGTTGATGGCGCCGACCGGCTCGCCGTCGACCAGGATGATGCGCTTGTCGCCCTTGGACACGGCGGGGATGAATTTCTGGATCACCAGGGGATCGCGCGACCCGGCGGCGTGGATCTCGATCAGGGCTTCCAGATTGGGATCGTCGGCCTTTAAGCGCACCACGCCCGAACCGGCGGCGCCGTGCAGGGGCTTGAGCACCACGTCGCCGTGGCGGCGGTGGAAATCGACCAGGGCGACCGGGTCCGAGGACACCAGGGTCGGCGGCTGTAGGCCGGGGAAGAGGGTGGCGATCAGCTTCTCGGGTGCCGAGCGCACCTCGGCCGGGTTGTTGACCACCAGGGTCTTGGGATGCACCCGCTCCAGCAGATAGGTGGCGGTGACATAGGCCATGTCGAAGGGCGGGTCCTGACGCATCAGGATGACGTCGACATCCTCGGCCAGGTCGAGGACGACCTCGGGGCCGAAGTCGGCGTGCTCGCCCTGGACCGTGTTCACCGTCACCGGACGGGCGCGGCAGAACAGGCGGCCCTCGTCCAGCGCCAGGGTGCGGAAGTCGTAGATCCACAGCTTGTGGCCGCGCGCCTGACCGGACAGCGCCATCAGGAAGGTGGTGTCGGACTCGACGTTCACCGCCTCGAGCGGGTCCATCTGGATGGCGACGTTCAGCATGGAGGTCCTTTCACGCGTCTGAGCTTTGCAGATGCGCGGCGAGGAGCCCAGACGCAAGGGCGTGCGCCGCTCTTTACCATCGCCTTGCCTTTTCAGCGTCATCCTCGGGCTTGACCCGAGGATCGGGCCGTCCGTCTGCGCGACGCCAGGCAAATCGAGCCCGCCACATCACTCGATCCTCGGGTCAAGCCCGAGGATGACGGCGGAGCGAGCGGAGCTAGTTCAACCGCATCCGCACCCGGTCCATGCTGGCGCGATGGGCGTCGGCGGGGCCGTCGACGGCGCGGGCGCGCGACAGGGCCTCCAGCGCGCCGGTCAGGGCCCCCTGCTTTTCGCGCGCGGCGGCGACGTCCAGCCAGGGACGGTGATCCTCGGGGTCCAGCAGGGCGCGGCGCAGGGCCGAGCGTTCGGCGCCGTCGTAATCCTCGATCAGCAGGGCGCGGGCGAACAAGACGTTCTGCAACCGGATCAGGGCCTTGCGGTCGCTGACCGGCGCCATCAGCAGGTCCAGACGGTCGGCCACGTGCGGCGTCAGACCGGCCAGCAGGGCGCGCCGCGTCAGTTCACTGGGCAGGACCAGACGCCCTTGGCTAAAGGGGTCCAGCGCTACCGGCCCCTCGGGCGTCTCGACGCGCAAGAGGACGTGGCCGGGGAAGTCCACCGCCGCCGCCTTCAGCCCCGCCCGGCGCGCGGCGTCGAGATAGAAGACCACCAGGGCCGCCGACAGGCCGCGACGCCGTTCGGCCACGTCGATGACGTCGGTGTTGCCGGGATGGTCGTAGTTCAGCAGGTCGCCGTTCAGCCGCAGGTCCGAGGCCATGGTCTCGGCCAGGGCGTCGTCGGGGCCTTCGTTGGCGGCGCGCTCCTTGACCCTCTGGGCGGCCTGATCGGCCAGCAGGCGGACCGGCTCGGGATCGCGGAAGGGATAGTCGTGAATGGCGCAGGCGATGGCGCATTCGAGCAGCGGAAAGCCGTCGTCCTCGGCGGTTCCCGCCTGGGCCAGAATGATCTCGGCTTCGTCGCGCGTCACGCGATGTCCGTTCCTGTGGTCGTCACCCCGCGAAGATGACGCGGAAATCGTCCGGGAGCCAGCGCCACCATATCAATCCGCAGGTTCAGGCCCTGAAGCGAGGGCCGGCTGCGGGCCAGCGCCTGACCGGCGGCGGCCAATCGAGCGTGCTGTTCCGGCCCCAGCGACAGGATGGCGGCCTCGATCGTGCGCCGCCGCTTGACCTCGACCACCGCCAGGATGCGGCCGCGCCGGGCCAGGATGTCGATCTCGCCGCCGCGCCCTTTCAGGCGAAAGGCCAGGATCTGATAGCCCCTGAGCATCAGCCATAGAGCGGCGATCCATTCGGCGGCGTGGCCCTCGCGGTGCGACCGTCCGCCCAGCGCCTGACGCCAGCCTGCTTTCGGGCGACGCGGCGACGGGGAGGGCCGCAGGCGGGGCTTCACCGGCCCTGCATTTCCAACGCCCGCTTGTAGAGGGGCTTGCGGGGCAGGTTCAGCGCCCTGGACACCTCGGCGGCGGCTTCGCCGGGCGGCAGGCGGGTCATGGCCTCGGTCAGGGCCGCATCGGCGTCAGCGGCGCTAGCGACCTCGGCCTCGCCCGGCCCGATGACGACGACGATCTCGCCCTTGGGCGCATCGCAGCGCGGGTCGGCGGCCAGTTCAGCCAGGGTGCCGCGCACGGCCTCCTCATAGAGCTTGGTCAGTTCCCGGGTCACGGCGGCGGGGCGGTCGCCCAGCACCTCGGCCATGTCGGTCAGGCTGTCCTTCAAGCGCGGGCCGCTTTCGAAGAAGACGAGGGTCTGACGCCCGGTGCGCAGCTCCTCCAGCATGGTCTTTCGCGCCCCCGACTTGGGCGGCAGGAAGCCGGCGAACAGGACCCGGTCAGCGGGTTGCCCAGCCAGGCACAGCGCGGCCAGCAGGCTAGAGGCGCCGGGAATGGGATGGACAGGCAGGCCCTCAGCGATGACCGCACGGGCCACGACGTAGCCGGGGTCCGACACCAGAGGCGTGCCGGCGTCCGAGACCAGGGCCACGACCTCGCCCGCCTTCAGCCGCTCGACGGCGATCTCGGCGGCGCGGGCCGAGGCATGGTCGTCGCAGCGTTCCAGCTTGGCGCGCAGGCCATAGGCGGTCAGCAGCTTGGCGGTGACGCGGGTGTCCTCGGCCAGAACCAGGTCGGCGGCGGCCAGAACATCCAGCGCCCGCAGCGTCATGTCGCGCAGGTTGCCGATGGGCGTGGCCACCAGATAGAGGCCGGGCGCGACAGAGCGCGCGGGCGGGGCGGTCGGCGGGAAAAGGGAGGCGTCTGACATCGGCGTGACCCTGCCAGCCCCGGCCCTTCGGGTCTAGGTCGGGCGCCTAGGTCAGCAGGGCTTTCAGCACGGCGTCGAGCAGGGGCCGTCCTCGCGCCGTGGCGGCGACGCGACCGGCTTGGGACGTAAGGAAGCCGTCGGCGATCAGCTCGGCCAGCGGCCCGGTCGTCTCCGACAGGCCGAGCGTGTGGAGCAGCGTCAGCGGCACGCCCTCGACGGTGCGCAGGCCCAGCAGGACGAGTTCCTCTGCGGCGCCCGGCGCATCCAGCGTCTCGCGCTCGGCCCAGGGCGCGCCCTTGGCGACGCCCGCGACATAGTCGGCGATGCGGCGATGGGCGACGGTGGCGGTGCGCTCGCCCTCGAGCGTCAGTCGTCCGTGGGCGCCGGGACCGAGACCCAGATAGTCGCCGCCGCGCCAGACGTGCAGGTTGTGGCTGGACCGCGCCGCCACGTCGCGGGCGTGATTGGACACCTCATAGGCCTCGAACCCGGCGCCCTCGAGCACCTCTTGCGTGGCTTCATAGAGGGACGCCGCCAGATCCTCGTCGGGCGGGGTCAGGGTTCCGCGCGCGAAGGCCCGACCGAAGGCCGTCGTCGGCTCAATGGTCAGTTGATAAGGCGAGACGTGCTCGAAGCCGAGGTCCAGCGCCGTGGTCAACTCTGCCGTCCAGTCGGCTACGGATTGCCCGGGACGGGCGTAGATCAGGTCAATGGACAGGCGCGGGAAGGCCTCGCCCGCCGTCTGAACCGCGCGCCGGGCCTCCGCCGCCGAGTGGTCGCGGCCAAGGAAGGTCAGGGCGGCGTCATCGAAGGACTGCACCCCCATGGACAGGCGGTTGATCCCGGCCTCCGCCAGGGCGACGTAGCGGCCCGCCTCGGCGTCGGTGGGGTTGGCCTCCAGCGTGATCTCTATGTCGCCCGCCGGTGGAAACAGCGCCTTGGCCCGCGCGATCACCGCCGCCACGGCCTCGGGCGGCATCAGGGACGGGGTGCCGCCGCCGAAGAAGATCGAGACCAGACGGCGCGGGCCGACCAGCAGGCTTTGCGCCTCCATGTCCGCCAGGATGGCTTGGACCAGCCCGGCCTGCTCCTCGACCCGGCCTCGGTCGCGCACGACGTTGAAGTCGCAATAGGGACAGATGCGGGCGCAGTAGGGCCAGTGAACGTAGAGGGCGAGGGCGTCGCTCAATCCTCCATTCTCCCCTCGGGGGAGAAGGTGGGCGGCGGAGCCGCTCGGATGAGGGGGCGGGTTGGGCATCTTGGGCCTTCGTAGCAGAGAAAGCCGACGTCCCCCTCATCCGTCTGCCTTCGGCAGCCACCTTCTCCCCCGGAGGGGAGAAGGGCCGTATTCAGTCAGTCAATCAGCGCCGCCTTGAGCCGGGCGAAGGCGCGGGCGCGGTGGCTGATGGCGTCCTTCTCGGCGTCTTCCATCTCGGCGAAGGTCTTGTCCGAGCCCTCGGGCCGGAAGATGGGATCATAGCCGTGCCCGCCGTCGCCGCGCGGCGGGAAGACCAGGTCGCCGTCGATGCGGCCCTCGACCACCACGCAGGGACCGTCGGGCCAGGCCACAGCCAGGGCAGAGGTGAACCAGGCGCGACGATCCGTGGAACCGACTTCCTCCAGCCGCTCCTCGACCTTCTTCATGGCCAGGGCGAAGTCCTTGCCCGGTCCGGCCCAGCGCGCCGAGAAGATGCCGGGCGCCCCGTCGAGCGCCGCAACCGACAGGCCGGAGTCGTCGGCCAGCGAGACCTCGCCCGAGGCCTCGGCCGCGTGGCGGGCCTTCAGCATGGCGTTGCCGACGAAGGTGCTCTCGGTCTCGTCCGGTTCGGGCAGGTTGAGGCTGCCGGCCGTGACGATCCTGTAATTTCCGTCCAGCAGCGCTTCGATCTCGCGCGCCTTGCCCGGGTTGTGGGTCGCGGCCACCAGCCGCATCCCCTTGATCAGCTTGAGATTCATGCGGTCACCTTAGTCCCGTCCGATGCATTGCGGAAGTTTAACATCGTTAAACGATATGTAACGTGCTTTTCGACGGGGTCGCCCCTATCTTAAATCTCAAGAACGGGGGTCGCACCGTTCAAACGGAGCGAAAACAACGCAACGTTCACCCAGCGACACCACGGAAACGCACGAAAATCGTGCAACCACGGAGAGATACGATGCAAGCGATGAAAACCTCGATCTGGATGGACCGCGTCGGCCACGGCTTCTTCAACGCCCTTCTGCTGGCCGCCCTGCCGACCGCCGCCGTCGCCCTTCTGATCCAGAGCCTGTGATCCAAGGCTGGATCACATTGGGGGCTTTGACGATCAGCATGAACACCGCGAAGAATAGCGCCGCGTGAGGGTCTGCCGGACCCCGCGCGGCGATCGCGCCCTGAACCACCCGGCCCGAGACCTGACTTCATGCGCCTCCCGAAACTGCCAGCCATCGGGATAAGAGCGCCGCGCCTGCCAGGCGCCAACCTCAAGACTCTGGGCCCAGGTTCCGTCTCCAGCCTGCTGAAGATCGCGCTGGACGTCGCCTATGTCCTTCTGGCCCTGATCACCGGCGTGCTGCTGCTGCTGTGGGTCGCCTCCATCTTCATTCCCATCGACAACCTGAACGTGACCGTCAGCGACGGCGCCGATGGTCGTCAGATGCCGTTGACCCGCCCCCTGCTGCTGTTCGGCGTCGGGGCCATCACCGCCTATTTCGGCGGCTTCCTGATGATCCTGCGGGGTCTGCGAAAGATATTCCGCACCCTGACCCTGGGCGATCCCTTCCAGCCCGACAATGTCCGCCGCCTGCGCCAGATCGGCCTGATCCTGGCCATCGTGACCGGCGGCGTCTGGGTGGCGCAGGGCCTGGTCGCCGCCCGCCTGGCTCCCGGCGTCATGGAGCCGCAGGGGATCAGCGACCTGCTCACCCCCGTCTTCTCCATCCTGGTCGTCTTCGTCCTGGCGGAGGTCTTCCGCGAAGGCGCGCGCCTGCGTCGCGAATCCGAACTGACGATCTGATCTGGAAACCTTAAGCTGACCCCATGGCCATCCGCGTCCAACTTGACCGCATCCTCGCCGAACGACGCATGTCGCTGACGGAGCTCGCCGACCGCGTCGGCGTGACCGTGGCCAATCTGTCGATCCTCAAGACCGGCAAGGCGCGCGCCGTGCGCTTCTCGACCCTGGACGCCCTGTGCCGCGAGCTTGACTGCCAGCCGGGCGACCTGCTGGCGCACGAACCTGGACCTGGCTCCGACATGGGCGCCCCCTTCGACGACGCCGGGGACTGAGGTGGCGCGAAAAGGCCCGCCTGCCTCTTCCGACGACGACAAACGCATCTGGGCCCGCGTGACCGGGACCGTGACCCCGCCTGCGCGCCGCAAAGCCGCCCGCGTCACCCCCGGCGCCGTCCTGCCTGATCCTGACACGGCGCCCTTGCAGGCCTCGGCGGCGGCCAAGCCCGCACGCGGCGTCGCGGGCAAGAAGCGTATTGCGCCCGATCAGACGCCGACTTTCGAGGCGCTCGGGATCACGACCCCGGCCAAATCGACGCCCAGCCGCGCACGGCCCACGCCCGAAGAGCTGGAGCCGCGCCGCCAGCGCCGCCTGTCGCGCGAACGCGATCCGATCGAGGCCCGCATCGACCTGCACGGCTTCGGTCGCTTCGAGGCCGAAGATCAGTTGCGCGGCTTCCTGATGGGCTGTCAGGCACGCGGCCTGCGCTCGGTTCTGGTCATCACGGGTCAGGGACGACGCGGCGGCGGCGTGATCCGCAGTTCGGTGCATGACTGGCTGACCGGACCGCATCTGCGCGGCGTGGTGTCCGGCTTCGCCTTCGCCCACCGGCGTCACGGCGGCGACGGGGCCCTCTACGTCACGCTGAAGCCGCGCTAACCCCGACCCCCGCTGGCTTGTTGTTCGTCATCCCGGACGGCCGTCAGGCCGATCCGGGACCCAGACGGCGGCTCTGGACGGTTCGGCTCCCGCATGGCGTGCGACCGCCTGGGTCCCGGATCTTCGGCTCGCCAGCGAGCCTGCGTCCGGGATGACGGAGGGAGATATCTAGCCCTGGGCGTTGCGGATCGCCGCCGCGCCGGCGACCGGGGCGATGACCACCGCGAACAGGACATAGGCGCTCAGCAAGGCCAGGGCCGACAGCGGATCGCCGCCGTCCGCCGCCCGCGTCAGGGCGCCCGCGCCGAACACCACCGGCGGAATGAACAGCGGCAAGACCACCACGGCGATCAGCAGCCCCCCGCGCCTGGCCCCGAGCGCCAGCGCCGCGCCGAGCGCCCCGGTAAAGGCGAAGCCCAGCCCGCCGATGGCCGCCGCCAGCGCCGTCAGACCGATCAAATGGGCCGGTTGGCCCAGGGCCAGGGCCGCGACCGGGGCCGCGAGCGCCAGCGGCAGGCCCGTGGCCAGCCATTGCGCCACAGCCTTGATCGCCACCGTCGCCTCCAGCGGCAGGGGGCCGAGCGCCAAGAGGTCCAGAGCGCCGTCTTCCAGATCGCGCTCGAACAGGCGCTCCAGCGACAGCAGCGAGGCCAGGGCCAGAGCCATCCAGCTGGCGCCCGAGGCCGCCGGGGCCAGGACGCGCGGATCGCCGCCCGCCGCCAGGGGCAGGATGGCGGTCAGGCACAGCATGAAGCCGCACGCCAGCAGAGGCCCGCCGCCGCCGCCCCAAGCCAGCGACAGCTCGCGGCCGAACAGGACGCGGACGGCCCTCAAGACAGGCCTCCGAGATCGAGATTGCGCGCCGCGACGGGCAGGGGGTCGTGCACCGCCGCCAGGATCATGCCGCCCGTGGCCAGATGGGCCGCCATCAGCTCGGCCGCGACGCCGCGCCAGCGCTCGTCCAGCGGGGCCAGGGGTTCGTCCAGCAGCCACAGGGCGCGCGGGGCCGCGATCAGCCGCGCCAGCGACAGACGCCGCTTCTGCCCCGCCGACAGCTTCCTCGTCTCCAGATCCAGCAGGGGCGTCAGCGCCAGCCGTGTGACCGCCGCATCCCGCGCCGGAATATTTCCGCCCAGCCACGCCGTCTGAAAGTCGAACTCCTGACGCGCCGTCCGCGTCGGCTTCAGGCCTTCGAGGTGGCCCAACAGATGGACGCCCTCGCGTCGCGCGGTCTCGGGCTCCAGCGCCTCGCCGTCCAAGCCGGGTCCGGCATTTGGGCCGCCGGAAAATGTGATCGCGCCCGCATCGGGCCGGATAAAGCCCGCCACGGCCCGCAGCAGACTGGTCTTGCCCGCCCCGTTGGCCCCGGTCAGAGCCACGGCCTCGCCCGCCGAAAGCCGCAACGACAGGCCCTGGAACAGGACGCGCTCGCCGCGCGACAGGCTCAGGGACTGGATGTCGACCGCCTTCAGCATGGCCCCGCCGATTTGCGAACCTCTCTCAATGTCCACGAGGACGTTGTGGATACATGGACGGCTCCCGCGCACAGGACTATACGCGCAAGCGCCGCAGCAGGCTTTCGCCGCGCGCGCCTGGGACCTGTGCGCCCCGGCGTCCAGCGCGCGAAGGCGCAACCGAATTGTCGGGCGGCGTTTGTCAGAGGACCCTCTCCATGCCGTCGATTGACAGCCTCAAGACCCGTCAGGACCTTTCGGTCGGGCGCAAGAAGTACGCCTATTACAGCCTTCCCGCCGCCGAGGAAGCCGGTCTGGCCGGGATTTCCCGTCTGCCGCGCTCGATGAAGGTGCTTCTCGAGAACCTGCTGCGCAACGAAGACGGCGTCTCGGTCACGGAAGACGACCTGAAGGCCGTCGCCGCCTGGATCGAGAACAAGGGCGCCGTCGAGCACGAGATCGCCTTCCGTCCGGCCCGCGTCCTGATGCAGGACTTCACCGGCGTGCCCGCCGTCGTCGACCTGGCCGCGATGCGCGACGCCATGGCCAAGCTGGGCGCCGACGCCGCCAAGATCAATCCGCTGGTCCCCGTCGACCTGGTCATCGACCACTCGGTCATGGTCGACCACTTCGGCAACGCCAAGGCCTTCGGCCAGAACGTCGAGCGCGAGTATGAGCGCAATATCGAGCGCTACAACTTCCTGCGCTGGGGTTCGTCGGCCTTCAACAACTTCCGCGTCGTGCCCCCCGGCACCGGCATCTGCCACCAGGTGAACCTGGAAAACCTGGCCCAGACCGTCTGGACCCTGACCGAGGGCAAGACGACCGTCGCCTATCCCGACACCGTCGTCGGCACCGACAGCCACACCACCATGATCAACGGCCTGGCCGTCCTGGGCTGGGGCGTCGGCGGCATCGAGGCCGAAGCCGCCATGCTGGGCCAGCCGATCCCCATGCTGATTCCGGAAGTCATCGGCTTCAAGCTGTCGGGCAAGATGCCGGAAGGCGCCACCGCGACCGACCTGGTCCTGACCGTCACCCAGATGCTCCGCAAAAAGGGCGTGGTCGGCAAGTTCGTCGAATTCTTCGGTCCCGCCATCGCCGGCATGACCATCGAGGACCAGGCCACCATCGCCAACATGGCCCCGGAATACGGCGCCACCTGCGGCTTCTTCCCGGTCAGCCAAGCCACCATCGACTATCTGACGGCCACGGGCCGCGACAAGGCGCGCGTCGCCCTGGTCGAAGCCTATGCCAAGGCTCAAGGGTTGTGGATCGACGAAACCTCGGAAGACCCCGTCTTCACCGACGTTCTGGAACTGGACATCTCGACGGTCGTGCCGTCGCTGGCCGGTCCCAAGCGTCCGCAGGACCGCGTTGAACTGACCACCGCCGCCCCGGCCTTCGAAACCGCCCTGACCGACGTCTTCGGTCGCGTGAACGACGCCGGCCGCGTGGCCGTCGAAGGCCAGAAGTTCACCGTCGGCGACGGCGACGTGGTCATCGCCGCCATCACCTCCTGCACCAACACCTCGAACCCGTCGGTCCTGATCGCCGCCGGTCTGGTGGCGCGCAAGGCCCATGCCCTGGGCATGAAGGTCAAGCCCTGGGTCAAGACCTCGCTGGCCCCCGGCTCGCAGGTCGTCACCGACTATCTGACCGACGCCGGCCTCCAGAAGGATCTGGACGCCATGGGCTTCAACCTGGTCGGCTATGGCTGCACCACCTGCATCGGCAACTCGGGCCCGCTGGACCCGGCCATCTCGAAGGCGATCAACGACAACGGCCTGGTCGCGATCTCGGTCCTGTCGGGCAACCGCAACTTCGAAGGCCGCGTGAACCCCGACGTCCAGGCCAACTACCTGGCCTCGCCGCCGCTGGTCGTGGCCTACGCCATCGCCGGTTCGATGCGCATCGACATCACCAAGGACCCGATCGGTCAGGACAAGAAGGGCAATGACGTCTTCCTGAAGGACGTGTGGCCGACCTCGCAAGAGATCGCCGACATCCAGAAGAAGTCCGTCACCCCGGCCATGTTCGCCAAGCGCTACAAGGACGTCTTCAAGGGCGACAAGCACTGGCAGGCCATCAAGGTCACGGGCGGTCAGACCTATGATTGGGACGACAAGTCGACCTACGTCGCCAACCCGCCCTACTTCGAGGGTCTGTCGATGGAGCCTTCGGCGGTCACCGACATCGTCGAGGCCCGCATCCTGGGCATCTTCGGCGACTCGATCACCACCGACCACATCAGCCCGGCCGGTTCGATCAAGAAGGCCTCGCCCGCCGGCGTCTATCTGACCAACCACGGCGTCGACGCCCTGGACTTCAACAGCTACGGCGCCCGCCGCGGCAACCACGAAGTCATGATGCGCGGCACCTTCGCCAACATCCGCATCCGCAACAAGATCACCCCGGACATCGAGGGCGGCGTCACCAAGCACTTCCCCTCGGAAGACACGATGTCGATCTATGACGCGGCCATGCGTTACCAGTCGGAAGGCCGTCCTCTGGTCGTCTTCGCCGGCAAGGAATACGGCACCGGCTCGTCGCGCGACTGGGCGGCCAAGGGCACGCGTCTGCTGGGCGTTCGCGCCGTCATCGCCGAAAGCTACGAGCGTATTCACCGCTCGAACCTGGTCGGCATGGGCGTGGTTCCGCTGCAGTTCAAGCAGGACGGCTGGGCCAAGCTGGGCCTGACCGGCGAAGAGATCGTCACCATCCGTGGCCTGACCGACGCCAACATCGGCAAGCTGAAGCCGCGTCAGGACCTGTGGGTCGAGATGTTCCGTCCGTCGGACGGCAAGATGGCTCGCTTCCCGGTCCGCTGCCGCATCGATAACCAGACCGAGCTGGACTACTTTAAGGCCGGCGGCGTCATGCCCTACGTCCTGCGCAACCTGGCGCGCGGCGAGGCTGAATAGGTCTCAGGCAGTCGTCTGAAATGAGAAGGCCGGCGGAGCGATCCGCCGGCCTTTTTGTTTAGTGGGCAGGTCGAAGTCTATTCAGTCCGCGATGGTGGAAGCGGACAGTAGGTCCCGTCAACACTCAGGACATCGCCCTGCAACCGCTCCCAAACCCCCGCCCAAGTTTATGTAAGGAAACCTTTGCCGTTAAGATGGGCAGTCAATGAGGAGATGCTAAGATGTTCGAGCATTGGGGATAGGCTGAATGGATTGCTGCGATTTCGGTTTTCTGGCTGTTGCTGGATATCCATAAACGCGCGAGCGTTGCCATGGACACGGTGCTGCGGATTGAGCGGAGGCTAAATGAACGGCATCGACAGGATGTTTGGGAAGAATGATCTTCGCGACGTCTGGTTTCTAAATGCGTGAAGCACGGCAACCGATAAACGGTCTGGCTGCGTCAGCGGTGGAGTATTTCAGGGACGTTGCGTGCCCAGCTATCTCTGAATCTATTTTCGACCCTGGTTCTAAATCGAAAGCGCTGGCCGCTTGTATTCTGGCCCATCACATTGCCGATTGGGCAAGTGAAGTTGCTGCATGGGAAGAGATGAGGGCGGACTGCCCTTATAGTGAGGCATTGAGAGAGATCGCGCTCGGAGCCAAGCACTTCCAGGTCAAAAACGTCGAAGTGATCAGAGCGGCTGCAACCGATGGATTACGCACGCGTGGATATG
Organism: Brevundimonas sp. P7753; assembly: GCF_013386595.1. Taxonomy (NCBI): domain Bacteria; kingdom Pseudomonadati; phylum Pseudomonadota; class Alphaproteobacteria; order Caulobacterales; family Caulobacteraceae; genus Brevundimonas; species Brevundimonas sp. P7753. The sequence goes on from NZ_JACARP010000033.1 coordinate 52,568, forward strand.
GAACCGGACCTTACGGGCGCGGACCTTACGGGCCAGCCATCCATACGATGGCAAAGCGGTGTCCAACAGCGGATCTCGAATGGACCCATGTCGGCGAGATGCTCAAGCTTGTTCGAACTTGGTGGGCAGACAAACTCGCATGACTGCGGGTCGATAGCCGTCTGCGCGACGGCGGCAAGGCCGAGTGCGCCGCTGCCTCCGATCCTCGGGTCAAGCCCGAGGATGACGGCGGGGGAGGGGGCAGAGCGACGGAGGGCCTGGCGGCCTAAGGGCCGCGGCGCCTCGCCGTCCGAGCGCGTCAGTCCAGCTTGAGGGCTTCGGCGAGGAGGCGGGCTTCGGCGGCGCGGCTGGAGCCGGCGCGCCAGGCGACGACGATCTCGCGGCGGGGGGCGTCGGCGGAGATGGGGCGGACGACGACGCCGGGGTTGTCGGCCAGCCCTGCGGTCACGGCCATCTGCGGCAGGAAGCTGACGCCCAGGCCGGCGGACACCATCTGGACCAGGGTGTGCAGGGAGGTGGCGGCGAAGACGTCCTCGCCGCGCGGGGCCTCGATGTTGACGGCGGCCAGAGCCTGATCACGCAGGCAGTGGCCGTCCTCCAGCAGGATCAGGTCGTCAGACTTCAGCATCCCCTCGGGGATGGGGCCCAGACCCGCCAGGGGGTGGCCGACCGGGGCGGCGGCCAGAATCTCGTCGTCGCCGATGCGGGCGTGGTCGATGCCCGGCGCCTCATAGGGCAGGGCGATGACGGCGGCGTCTAGTTGCCCCGCCTTCAGCCCGGCGATCAGGCGCGGGGTCAGGTCCTCGCGGATGAAAAGCCGCAGGGCCGGGTATTGCTCGCGCAGGCCGGGCAGGGCGCGGGGCAGAAGGAAGGGGGCGACGGTGGGGATGATGCCGAGGCGGAAGCGGCCCGACAGGGGCTTGCCCGCGTTTTTCGCCGCCTCGACGAGGTCCTCGGTGCGGGCCAGAACGTCTTCGGCGCGCTTGACCGCCTCGGCGCCGACGGCGGTCAGTTGCACCGCGCCGCGCGTGCGCTCGACCACGGGCGCGCCCAGGATCTTCTCCAGTTCCTGCACCCCCGCCGACAGGGCCGGCTGGCTGACGTGCGCCGCCTCGGCGGCGCGGCTGAACGAGGCGTGTTCGGCCAGGAGCTTGAGATAGTGGAGCTGTCGCAGAGTGGGGAGCATCCGCCCCACATAGGCGCGCTCTATCGTGTTTTCAAAGACAATCGAAACCATTGATGAAGAAAGGCGCCGCGAGCCCGCCGGGCTGCGGCGCCTCCTTTGCGCCTAGTGCAGATCGAAGCGGTCGGCGTTCATCACCTTGGTCCAGGCGGCGACGAAGTCCCGCACGAACTTCTCGCCCGCGTCAGCCGAGGCGTAGACCTCGGACAGGGCGCGCAGCTGGGCGTTGGAGCCGAAGACAAGGTCGGTGCGGGTGGCGGTCCACAGCTGTTCGCCGGTCAGACGATCCGTGCCGACGAAGGTCTCGTCGCCCTCGCCGTCGACCTGTTTCCAGCCGGTTCTCATGTCCAGCAGGTTGACGAAGAAATCGTTGGTCAACTGACCCGGACGATCGGTGAAGACGCCGTGCTTCGACCCGCCGTGGCTGGCCCCGAGAACACGCAGACCGCCGACCAGCACCGTCATCTCGGGCGCCGTCAGCCCCAGGAGTTGCGCCCGATCGATCAGCAGCTCCTCGGTCGGCACGTTGAAGCGGACCTGCAGATAGTTGCGGAAACCGTCGGCGCGGGGCTCCAGCACCGCAAAGCCGTCCACGTCGGTCTGGTCCTGCGAGGCGTCGGTTCGGCCCGGCGTGAAGGGGACCGCTACGTCGTGACCCGCCGCCCGGATCGCCCGTTCGACGCCGACGACCCCGCCGAGGACGATCAGGTCGGCGATGGAGACATTCAGGCTGAGGCCGCCCTTGATGTCCTCATAGACCTTCAACACACGCGCCAGTCTGGCCGGTTCGTTGACGTCCCAGTCCTTTTGCGGGGCCAGGCGCAGACGCCCGCCGTTGGCGCCGCCGCGATAGTCCGAGCCGCGGAAGGTCACGGCCGAGGCCCAGGCCGTGGACACCAGATCGGCGACCGACAGGCCGGACGCCGCGATGATGTCCTTCAGCACCTTGATGTCGGCGTCCGACAGCGCCGGTCCGGTGTGGGCCGGGATCGGGTCCTGCCAGATCAGGTCCTCGGCCGGAACGTCCGGGCCGAGATAGCGGGCCTTGGGTCCCATGTCGCGGTGGCAAAGCTTGAACCAGGCGCGGGCGAAGGCGTCGCCGAAATAGGCCGGGTCAGCGCGGAACCGCTCCATGATCGGGCGATAGATCGGGTCGATCTTGAAGGCCATGTCGGCGGTCGTCATCATCGTCGGCACGCGCTTGCCCGGCGTATGGGCCGCCGGGGCCAGGGTCTCCGGCGGATTGCCCACCGGCTGCCACTGCTTGGCGCCCGCAGGGCTGCGGACCAACTCGTAGTCGTGGTCCAGCAGCATGTCGAAATAGGTCATGTCCCAGGTGATCGGCGTGGGAGTCCAGGCCCCCTCGATACCCGAGGTGATGGTGTCGTCGCCTATGCCGCTGGCGTGACCCGAGATCCAGCCCAGACCCTGTTGGGCGATGTCGGCGCCCTCGGGGCTGATCCCGACCTTGGAGGCGTCGCCGGCGCCGTGGGCCTTGCCGAAGGTGTGGCCGCCCGCGGTCAGGGCGGCCGTCTCCTCGTCGTTCATGCCCATGCGGGCGAAGGTCTCGCGAATGTCGCGGGCCGAGGCCAGGGCTTCGGGCACGCCGCCGGGGCCTTCCGGGTTCACATAGATCAGGCCCATCTGGATGGCGGCCAGGGGGTCTTCCAGAGCCATGCCCTTATCGGGCTGGATGCGGGTCTGGTTGGCTTCGTCGCCGACCCAGTTCTCTTCCGTGCCCCAGTAGACGTCCTTCTCGGGCTCCCAGACGTCGGCGCGGCCGCCGCCGAAGCCGAAGACCGGCCCGCCCATGCTTTCGATGGCGACATTGCCGGCCAGGATCATCAGGTCGGCCCACGATAACTTGGCGCCATACTTCTGCTTGATCGGCCACAGCAGGCGGCGCGCCTTGTCGAGGTTGCCGTTGTCCGGCCAGGAGTTGAGCGGGGCGAAGCGCTGCTGCCCCGCGCCGGCGCCGCCGCGCCCGTCCCCGGTGCGATAGGTGCCGGCCGAGTGCCAGGCCATGCGGATGAAGAAGGGGCCGTAGTGGCCGTAGTCCGCCGGCCACCAGGGTTGGCTATCGGTCATCAGGGCGGTCAGGTCACGCTTGACTGCGGCCAGATCCAGCGACTTGAAGGCCTCGGCGTAGTCGAAGCCGTCGCCCATCGGATCGCCCGACCGGCCCTGCTGATGCAGGATATCCATCGCCATCTGGTTGGGCCACCAGTCGCGGTTGGTGCGCCCCAGAAGCGAGCGCAGCGCGCCGGGCTCCTTCTTGGGATCGTGAAGAGGGGTGGGGCCGCCTGCTTGTCCGTCCATGGTTTTCCTCCTGTTGGCCGACTATTGCGGCGAGCCTACTCCCGCTTCGGCGCCAAAGGAAAATCGATAAACTTTGGGTCATTCAGCAGGAAAACTTATAGTCGTCTCGGACAGCCACGCTTGGCGTCTGTCGCCCGTCCATAATGAAAATCTATTCGTGATTGTGAAATCATCGATTTGACTTCCGCGGCCCCACCCCCCATCTGAAGCCCAACGGCGATGCGCCTCCCTGCGTCGCCGCCTGTCTTACATTGTCAGAATGGAGCTCCACTATGCTGGGCGTCGGTCAAAAACTGCCTGAATTCAAGATCACTGGCGTGAAGCCGGGCTTCAACGACCATGAAGAAAACGGCGTCTCGGCGTTTGAAACGCTGACGCAGGACAGCTTTGACGGCAAGTGGAAGGTCATCTTCTTCTACCCGAAGGACTTCACCTTCGTCTGCCCGACCGAAATCGCCGCCTTCGCCAAGCTGGGCAAGGACTTCGAAGACCGCGACACCGTCGTGCTCGGCGGTTCGACCGACAACGAGTTCGTCAAGCTGGCCTGGCGCCGCGACCATGCCGACCTGAACAAGCTGCCGATCTGGCAGTTCGCTGATACCGGCGGCAAGCTGGCCCGCGACCTGGGCATCCTGGACGAAGAAAACGGCGTCGCCCTGCGCGCCACCTTCGTCGTGGACCCGCACAATGTCGTCCAGCACGTCTATGTCACCAACCTGAACGTCGGCCGTTCGCCGGAAGACACGCTGCGCGTCGTCGACGCCCTGCAGACCGACGAACTGTGCGCCTGCAACCGCCCGGTCGGCGGCGAGACCCTGGCCGCTTAAGTACTGGCCCAGGTACGGCCCGGACCGCGTTTGTAGGGTTCGGGCCGCCCCCTCTGGAAGAGGCGGCGGCGGGCGACTGTCGCCGCCTTTTTCATGCCCGACGCCTTGCCCTGACGGGCGCGTCGGCCCTCCCCATATTGTGTCCGGCGCAAGCGGCGCCGTTGATCTGAAGGAAGTTTCCATGTCCATCGACGCCCTGCGTGAAATGATCCCGGCCTACGCCAAGGACATCTCGCTGAACCTGTCCTCGCTGGCCAATGAGACCGTGCTGAACGACCAGCAGAAGTGGGGCTGCTTCCTGGCCTCGGCCCACGCCATCGGCGTCGCCCCGGTCGTCAAGGCCATCGAGGCCCAGGCCGCGACCATCCTGTCGCCCGAAGCCCTGACCGCAGCCAAGGCCGCCGCCGCCATCATGGGCATGAACAACATCTACTACCGCTCGCTGCACCTGATGAAGAACAACGAGTACACGACCCTGCCGGCCAAGCTGCGCATGAACGTCATCGCCAACCCCGGCGTCGAGAAGCTGGACTTCGAACTGTGGTCCACCGCCGTCTCGGCCATCAACGGCTGCGGCGCCTGCCTTGACGCGCACGAAGGCGAACTGCGCAAGCACGGCGTGCCCAACGTCCAGGTCCAGGCTGCGCTTCGCATCGGCGCCGTGGTCCACGCCGCCAGCCGGATCGTCGCCTCGGAAGCCGCACTGGCGGGCTAATCTCGCGGGTTGATCCGCCACGGATCGCCAGACAGCAGAAAGGCGCGGAGCAATCCGCGCCTTTTTCAATTCCGGTTCGCCGTGTCAGCCCTTGTCGGCGGGGCTCTCGTGACTGGTCATTTCCCGCATCATGTCCAGCACCAGCTTCTGCTGTCGTACCGACAGCTGCGGCGCCAGACGACCGATCTCCATGCTCTGGCGCGTCGCCGGGAAGTCGTGGACGAAGGGCTCGGTCTCGCCTTCGGCCATACCCGGCGCCGCCGTCGTCAGGCCCTCGAAGAAGTAGCCGATATCGACCTTGAAGAAGCGGGCGATGTCCCAGAGCTTGGAGGCCGAAACGCGGTTGGCGCCCTTCTCGTACTTCTGAATCTGCTGGAAGGTCAGACCGAGCGCCCGGCCCAGATCGCTCTGATTATAACCCAGGGCGATCCGCTTCTCGCAAACCCGCCGACCGACATGACGGTCCACGGGATGGGGACCATCCTCTGCCGAGCCTCTGACCATCATGCGTTCTCGCCTAAAAACTACGCTGAACTCAATTACTCAATTGTCCCGAAATGCGACGGATAGCCAGCGGTGTCACGACAATTCGCGTGTTGGGCGTGTAGGCGCCCCGCTAGAGCCCGCTCAGCCCTCTTCTTCGCCCTTCAACGCTCGAACAATCGCGAGCGCCGTGCGCTGACGCGCTTCCGGCAGTTGCCGCACGACGGCGCCGATCCGTTGCACCAGGGGTTGAGGCGCCGCCTCCGCCGGATGCCCGGCCAGGCCCGGGGCCCATTCCCTCTCTCCCATTCCCGCGACGCTGTATTCGCCGTCCCGCAGAATCTGGAAGGGCAGCCCCTCGTAGATGGCGGCCACATCGACGTTCATCGCTTTACAGAACTGCCAAAGCCGCGCCGCCGGGACACGATTCTTGCCGCTTTCGTGCCGCCCCCACTGATTGGCGGAAATCCCCAGCTCATGACCCATCTGGGCCTGCGTAAGACCGCGATCCTCTCTCAGGGCGCGCAGGCGCGCACCCAAGGGCTCGTCGATGTGACGGGTTCGCTTGAGGTCTTCGCGTTCCTCGTCGTCCATCTTGGTCATGCCGGCGCCTTGCGCCGTCCCCAACCTAGACCACCCGCCAGCATCACAACCAGCAGCAGTCCGAACAGGCCGTCGCCCCAACGGCCATAGAGGGTCGGCGCCGCCGGTTCGGGCAGGCGCACGTCGATGACCCCGGCATGGCCCGGGTCCAGCCGCTTGCCGTCCACGACGCGGCCCCAGGGGTCGATCATGGCCGAGACGCCCGTGGGGGTGGCGCGGGCGATGGGCAGACCCGTCTCGATGGCGCGATAGCTGGCCAGGTTCAGGTGCTGACGCGGACCCGAGGTCGCCCCGAACCAGGCGTCGTTGGAGACATTGACGATCCAGGCCGGGCGCGCCGCGCCGCTGGCCGGGGTGAAGCCCGGATAGAGGCTTTCGTAGCAGATGAGCGGCTGGACGTTCGGCGCATTGACCAGGCTGATCGGTGCGGGCTTGGGTCCGGCGCTGAAGTCGGACGGGACGTGGACCAGGCTACGCACGCCGATCTGGCTCATCAGTTGTCCCATCGGCAGATATTCGCCGAACGGCACCAGACGGTGCTTGTCGTAGATGGCCCCGATCCGCAGGCCCGCCGCCCCCTCATCATGCAGGGCGAACAGGCTGTTGTAGTAGCGGGCCCCGCCCTCGGCGGTCGCGTCGGCCTCGCCGCGGCTGATGCCCATCAACAGGGTCTGGCCGGTCTGCAAGGCGCCGGCGATGGCCTGGGCGTCGGACGAGTTGAACACGTCGTTGGCGGTGGCGGGCAGGGCGCCCTCGGGCCAGACCACCACGTCGGGCAGGGCTGCCCCCGGCTGGGCCGTCAGGGCGACGTAGCGGTCAACGATGGCCTGATAGGCCTCCGGGCTCCATTTGGATTCCTGAGGGATGTCGGCCTGGACCAGACGCACCAGGGTCGGGCCGTCGACCGGCTTGGCCGAGGTCAGGCGCAGAGTTCCGAAAGCGAACAGGCCCGCCAGGACGGCGACGCCCAGACCCGCCGCGATCAGGCGCGGACGACGGGGTCCGCCGCTCGCCACAAGACCCAAGGCCGATACGGCGGCCAGGGTCACCAGCCCCAGGCCATAGACGCCCGCCACCGAGGCGAACTGCGACATGGCCGAGCCGGCCAGCCAGCTGGCGCCGGTCGGATTCCACGGAAAGCCCGTCAGCATATGGCCGCGCAGCCACTCCAGCAGGGCGAACAGAGCGGCGAACAGCAACACTCGCCGCACGGCTTCGCGCGGCGCGAAACGACGATAAAGCGCCGTGGCCGCGCCGAAGAACAAGCCCAGCCCCATGGGCAGCAGGCTGGCGGCGAAAGGCGCCATCCAGGCCTGATCCTTGTTGACCAGGAAGGCCTCGGCCACCCACCAGCAGCCGATGAAGAAATAGGCGAAGCCGGCCAGCCACCCCATCCAGAAGCCGCCCTTCACCGTGCGCGACCGCTCGGTCAGCAACATCAGCAGCGGATAGCCCAGCAAACCGGGCAGGACCCCGAACGGCGGGTGCGTCAGAGCGGCGGCGGCGCCGGCCAGAAGAGCCAGGGCGATCCGGCCCCAGCGGTTCGTCAGCACGCCCCCCCACAAGGCGCCTAGGCCCTGCGCCGACAAACGGTCGTTCATGCATCAGCCTCGTGTTCGACGGCATAGGGATCGGCGACGCCGAGCGCGGCCAGGATCTCGCGCTCCTCGGCCTCCATCTCCTCGGCCTCGGCGTCGTCTTCGTGGTCGCGGCCCAGCAGGTGCAGCACGCCGTGGACGACCAGATGGCTCAGATGATCGGAGAGGGTCTTGCCTTGGGTCTCGGCCTCGGCGGCGCAGTAGGCGAAGCCCAGCACCACGTCGCCCAGATGCGGAAAGGCGCTCTCGGCGGCCGGGAAGGAGAGGACATTGGTCGGCCGGTCCTTGTCACGGAAGCGGGCGTTCAGATCCTGAACCCCGGCGTCGTCGGTCAGCAGCACGACCACGTCGCCCTCGACCGCGCCCAGCGCCGCCGTCGCCGCGCGCAACACCACAGCGTCCACGTCAGGCAGCGCAGCCGTCCAGGCCGCGTCCTCGACCTCGATCTCGATCATCAGTCTTCGTCGTCCTCAAGATCGGCGGCGGGCCGCCCCCGCGCCGCATCGGCGTCATAGGCGCGCACGATACGCTCGACCATGGCGTGACGCACCACGTCCTCGGCCTTGAAGGCCTGAACGCCTACTCCCTTCACGTCCTCGAGGATGCGCAGAGCGTGGCGCAGACCGGAATCGCGCGGGTTCAGCAGGTCGATCTGCGACGGATCGCCCGTCACCACCATGCGGGCGCCTTCGCCGAGGCGGGTCAGCACCATCTTCATCTGCAGGCGCGACGTGTTCTGCGCCTCATCGACGATGATGAAGGCATGGCTCAGGGTGCGGCCGCGCATGAAGGCGATGGGGGCGGCTTCGATCTCGCCCTTCTCGCGGCGACGACGCACGTCCTCGACGCCGAGAATGTCGTTCAGGGCCTCCCAGATCGGGGCCAGATAGGGATCGACCTTTTCGTTCAGATCGCCCGGCAGGAAGCCCAGCTTCTCGCCCGCCTCGACCGCCGGGCGGGTAATGACCAGTCGGTCCACCTGTCCGCGCCGCAGCAGAGAGGCGCCGTAGGCCGCCGCCAGGAAGGTCTTGCCCGTGCCCGCCGGGCCGACGCCGAAGGTCAGTTCGCAACGGCTGAGCAGGTCCAGATAGCGGGCCTGGGCCGCCGTCTTCGGCGCGATGGCGCCGCGCCGACCGACCGGCAGGGCGACGGCGTCGGGCACGACCCGGCCCTGATCGGCGCGCGGCTGCGCCACGGCGGCGCCCAGGGCCATGCGCACGTCGGCCTCGGTGATCTCGGCGCCCGTATCGGCCCGCGTCGCCAGAATCACGACCACACGCTTGGCCTGGGCTCGGTCCCGCGCCGAGCCGTTGATCGATACGCCGCCGCCCGGCGCCTCGACCAGCACCTTGAAGGCGTCTTCGATCAAAGCGACGTGGCGGCTGTTGGGGCCGATCACGGCCCGCAAGGCTTGATCGCTCAGGGACAGGAACTCGGACTCTCGGGCCATAGGTTTCCTTTTTAGGGTCCCTATCGTCTCGCCCGCGGGGCGAGACTGCTTGAGGGACACAGTGCCAATAATCGGCCTCGTCGGAGGCGTGTCGAGTTAGATAGTGCCTTGATCGACGAGGCGCCCGTTCAAACTGTTCTGGGCGCCGCTGACGATCTCGACCGGAACGATCTGGCCCAGAAGATGATCCGCAGCCTCGACGTGAACCGCCTGGAGATAGGGCGAGCGGCCGATGGCCTGACGGTCATACCGGCCCTTCTTTTCGAACAGGACGTTAAGGGTCTTGCCCGTCTGGGCGACATTGAAGGCGGTCTGCTGCTCGAACAGCAGGGCCTGAAGTCGGTGCAGCCGTTCCAGCGCCACAGCCTCCTCGACCTGGCCCGCCATGGTCGCGGCGGGGGTGCCGGGGCGCGGCGAATAGACGAAGCTGAAGGCCCCCGCATAGGTGACCTGACGCACTAGATCGAGGGTGTCTTCGAAGTCCCGATCCGTCTCGCCGGGGAAGCCGACGATGAAGTCGCCGGCGATGGCCATGTCGGGCCGCGCCTCGCGGATGCGGGTGATCAGGTCGATGTATTTCTGACGCCCGTGCTTGCGGTTCATCAGTCGCAATACCCGGTCGGACCCGGCCTGAACCGGCAGGTGCAGATAGGGCATCAGAGCGTCCAGATCGGCGTGGGCCGCGATCAGGTCGTCGCTCATGTCGTTGGCGTGACTGGTCGTATAGCGGATGCGATCCAGACCGGGAATTTCGGCCAGGGCGTAGGCCAGTTTCGCCAGGGTGAAGGGCTTTCCGTCCGGGCCTTCGCCGTCGTAGGCGTTGACGTTCTGGCCCAGAAGGGTGACTTCGCGCACGCCCCGGTCGGCCAGGGCGCGGGCCTCGGCCAGGACCGCCGTCGCCGGGCGCGACCACTCGGCGCCGCGCGTATAGGGGACAACGCAGAAGGTGCAGAACTTGTCGCAGCCCTCCTGCACCGTCAGAAAGGCGGTCGGGCCTTCGCCGCCGCGTGTAGCCGGCAGAGCGTCGAACTTTTCATGCGGGGCGAAGTCGGCGCCGATGCGCTCACCGCGCGCCCGCGCCGTGCGGGTCAGCAGTTCCGGCAGCTGGTGATAGGCCTGGGGTCCTACCACCAGATCGACCGCCGGCTGGCGCTTCATGATCTCCTCGCCCTCGGCCTGGGCGACGCAGCCGGCGACCGCGATGGTCATGCCGCCGTCGCCGCGCGCGACCTTGCGCTCGCGCATCTGCTTCAGCTTGCCGAGCTCGGAATAGACCTTCTCGGCGGCGCGTTCGCGGATGTGGCAGGTGTTGAGGATGACGAAGTCGGCGCCTTCGGGCGCGTCCGTGGTCGCATAACCCAGCGGGCGCAGGACGTCGGCCATGCGCTCTGAGTCATAGACGTTCATCTGACAACCGTAGGTCTTGATGAACAGGCGTCTGGGCGCCGCCGCCAGACCTTGGTCCGGGACTGCGCCTTCCGCCTTTTCGATGGGCTTTTCGAGCGTATCGGTCATGCGCGGCTTATGATCGCCGAAGCCGACGACGGCAAGGCGAACCGCTGCGCGGGATCAGCCCTCGGTCGGCTCCACGCGCGCGGCGTGGCGTTTGTAGATCAGGCCTTCGCGCTCGATGGGCTCGGCGCCGGGAATGGCGTGGCCGTAGAGCTCCAGCTTGTGGCCGACCAGTTCGAAGCCCAGGCGCTTGGCGATCTCGGTCTTCAGGCGCTCGATCTCGGCGTCGAAGAATTCGATGACCTCGCCGGTCTTGGTGTCGATCAGGTGGTCGTGGTGGTCGTCGCCGGCCTCTTCGTAGCGGCTGCGACCGTCGCCGAAGTCATGCTTCTCGACCACGCCCGCCTCTTCGAACAGGCGCACGGTGCGATAGACGGTGGCGATCGAAATGTGCGGGTCGATGGCCGAGGCGCGGCGATACAGCTCCTCGACGTCAGGGTGATCCTCAGCCTGAGACAGAACGCGGGCGATCACGCGCCGCTGCTCGGTCATACGCATGCCGCGGTCGGCGCAAAGTTTCTCGATCCGTTCCATGCGCCGGAAGATAGGCTGAGCCGCTGACTTATGGAAGCGGTCGAGGAAAGTTCAGAGCCAGGACCAGGGCGTCCTCCCGGCGGCCGTCCGCACGCGCATAATATCCGCGCCGACGCCCGGCCTCATGAAAGCCCGCGCGGGCGTAGAGGGCGCGGGCGGCGACATTGTCTTCGGCCACTTCCAGGAACATGCGCTCGGCCCCGAGCGCGGCGGCGCGGACCACGGCGGCTTCGACCAGACGGGCGCCGAGCCCGCCGCGCCGGGCGGACGGACGCACGGCCAGGGTCAGGATCTCCGCCTCGTCGGCCACGACCCGGATCAGGATGAAGCCGTCGGCCTCGGCCACGACGAAAACGCCGGGCGAAGCGAGCAGGGCCGACAGCGAAGCCGCGTCCCACGGCGTCTCGAACGCCTCGGCGTGGATCGCGGCGAGGGCCTCGGTCACGAGGCGAGCGGCGGGCGCGGCTGGCCCGGCAGACGGCTGGGCGGGGTGGCGTCGGGCGCGCGCAGATAAAGCGGGCGGGGCAGGGCGGTCGCCGGATCAGCCGCTGCGGTCATGCGGGCCAGGGCTTCGGGCGTCGGCGCGGGCAGCGGCTTCAGGACCACGTCGGAGAACTGATCGAGGAAGGTCTCGCTCAGCAGCAAGGCGCCCGAGCCGACGAGGGTCGGGACGGCGCCTGCCGCCGCCGCCAGGATGCGATCCGTCGCCGTTTCCAGCGACAAGGCCTCAGCCTCGCCCAGCGCGACGCCGTCGCGGAACAGCCGGGCATAGACCTGACCCCGGCGGGCGTCGATCACGGCGGCGACCAGACCGGCGGGTTCAATGGAAGCCGCCAGAGCGTCGAGCGTGGAGACGCCGACGACCGGGCGATCCAACGCCGCGCCCAGTCCCTGTGCAAAGGCCATACCGACGCGCAGGCCGGTGAAGGAGCCCGGTCCCACGGTGACGCCGATACGGTCCAGCGCGTCAAAGCCGCCGCCGGCGTCCGCCACGGCGTCGCGGGCCATACCGGCCAGCCGTTCCTGATGGCCCTTGGTCATCAGTTCGGAGCGCAGGCCGATCACGCGCCCGTCCTCGACCACGCCGGCCGTACAGGCGCCCAGCGCCGTATCCACGATCAGAACTCTCATCGTGGTCTTCCTATCGGGGCGGTCAGGCCGACGCCAGCGCCGCGACCACCTGGCTCACTGCACGACGCAGCGCCGGGTCGACGATCCGGGGAAAGGCCTCGGCCAGGGCGCGACCGTCCGCGGTCGCGGTCAGGGCGTGCAGGCCGACGACCGCATCGTCCTGATCGGTCCGCGATGGAAAGAAGTCGGCCACCGAACAGCCGAGGGCCGTCGCCACCTGGTGCAGGCGCGAGGCCGAGACGCGGTTGGCGCCCTTTTCGTATTTCTGAACCTGCTGAAAGCTGACGCCCAGTTGCGCGGCGAGGGCGGTCTGCGACAGGCCCAGCGCCGAACGACGCGCCGCCATCCGCAATCCGACGACGGCGTCGATATCCTGAGTGCGGCGGGTCATGAGCGGCGTCTCCCTGGCGAGTACGACGCCAAGGTTTCATATCAGACGATGAAACACAACTGTTTCGTTTCATCACTCATCCAGGCGCGCCACCACGGCAGAGACGGAGCGGGCCTGGCCCCGCGCGATCCGCTCCAGCGTCAGCAGAGCTCCGGCGCCGCGCACGATCAGTTCCGCTTCATCCGAGCGCACATAGAGCCGCACCCGCAGGCTCCCGTCCGCCATCTCGACGACGCAGCCCTGATCGCGACGCGGCCAACGGCCCGGCGCGTATTCCAGCACCGTCCCCGCCGCCGCCCAAGGGGCCAATTCGTCCGTCGACAGACGCAGACGCCGACGTTCGCTCGCCGGGGCCGGATCATAGGCGCGACCACGCGCCTGCACCCCGGCAGACAGGGCTTTGGCGCCTGGGTCGGGCGAGGGGGATGGACTAGCGGCTGCGCCCAGCACGAGGGCCAGATCCTCGGGCGTGGCGTCCAGGGCGCCGGTCAGGCGGCGCTGCACGTCGGGGCGGAACAGGCCGGGGCGTTTGCCCGCCTCATACAGGCCCCAGCCCTGGCTGGTCATGCCGATCCTCTGACCGGCTTCGGCCTGGCTCAGTCCCCGCTCGCGGCGCAGGGCGGACAGGGCCTCGCCGAGAGCGCGGCCCTCGGCCCCGGCGTCATCATCGGATGTGAAACGGGCCATGCGGCGATCATGCCCCACGGCCCGTTCGGACGATAGTGTTTCATGTGAAACATCATTTTTTGTGGGCCGCGGTCGTCGACCCTTCGGGATCTCCCGACCCGACGCGAGCATTCTTGTGGGCCGCGGTCAGAAGGCTCCGCCTTCTCGACCCGACGCGAGCATTCTTTGTGGGCCGCAGTCAGAAGGCTCCGCCTTCTCGACCCGACGCGGCCTGCCGCTTCGCGCACGCCCACCCGCGCTCAATACAGCGAGCCGCCGCGCGGCGAGCGATAGCGCTCTAAGGATGCCGCCCTTAAATCACCTGCTCAACGCTGGTCACTTCGGGGATGTAGTGACGCATCATCTGTTCCACGCCCGCCTTCAGCGTCGCGGAGGAGGAAGGGCAGCCAGAGCAGGCGCCGCGCATCCGCAGGCGCAGGATTCCGGTTTCAAGGTCGAAATGGTCGAACAGGATGTCGCCGCCGTCCTGAGCCACGGCCGGGCGGATGCGGCTGTCCAGCAGACCTTTGATCTCGGCGACGATTTCGCTGTCTTCAACGCCGTCGTCCACGACCGCCTCGACCCCGCGCGTCAGCGGCGCGCCCGAGACGAAATGATCCATGATGACCGCCAGAATGGGGGCCTTCATCTGGCTCCAGTCCAGCCCCTCGGCGGCCCGCGTCACCGAAACATAGTCGGCGCCGAAGAAGACGCCCTCGACGCCCTCCAGCTCGAACAGGGCCTCGGCCAGCGGCGAGGCCGTGGCTTCATCGATGGAGCGATATTCCAGCACGCCTTCCGGGGCCACATCGCGGCCCGGCAGGAATTTCAGGACATTGGGGTTCGGCGTGGGTTCGGTCTGGATGAACATGGGCGGGAGATGGACCTCAACGGACAAGTTCGCAACCCTTCTCCCTCCCCGTTCGGGGAGGGTGGTTGAGGCCACAGGCCGAAACCGGGTGGGGGCGGATCGACCAAGCGCCGCGTCCCGTATCACCCAGCCCTCCCCACCCGTCTGACGCTTCGCGTCAGCCACCCTCCCCATGAAGGGGAGGGAGAGGCGTCGCGTCACTCAAGCAGCGAAGCTCCGTGAGACGAGCGATAGCGACCCCAGGATTATGCCAAGTCTTCGATGTCTGCGTCGGTCAGTTCGCCGGGGACGATGGTTACGGGCAGCTTGCGGCCGGTGAAGGCGCCGCCCTGTTTCAGCACCGCCGAGACCAGGGGCCCGGGACCGCGCGAGCCCGAGCCCGCGGCCAGCACCAGAATCTTGATGTCAGGGTCGGCGCCGACGGCCTTGCGAATGGCGCCTTGGGGATCGCCTTCTTCGATCAGGAAGATGGGGGCCGCGCCGGATTTCTCGGCGGCCTCCTCGCCGATGCGGTTCAGCAGAGCCTCGGCCTCTTCGCGCTGCTGGCGACGGATTTCGTCACGGACGCCGGACCAGTGCTCGTCCGAGCCGCCGGGCAGGGCGCGCAGCAGGACGACGCGACCGCCGGTCGACTTGGCTCGACGCGCGGCATAGCCCAGGGCCGCGCCGAACTCGGGGCTGTCGTCGACGACGACGAGAAACTTCCTGGGCATGGGATCTTCTTGCCTTGCGGATCTCTGAACCGCCACCTAGCCCGAAGCCGCCCCAAACGCCAAGGCCCGCCCGCCTCATCGCGAACGACGAAACGAGCGGGCCTCATTCAGGCAAGTTGCGCGGCGGCGCTCAAGCAGCGAGCCGCCGCGCGGCGAGCGTAGCGCCCTTAGACTCGCTCAAGCAGCGAGCGACCGCGTCGCTCGCGTTAGCGCTCTTGGGAAGCTTCTTAGCTTCCCAGAACCTCCCGGATAGCCCCGTTGGCGATGGTCAGCTTGGCGAAGGTCCAGCCGGCGCCCGAAGCTTCGATCTCGTCCACCGCAGCGCGCAGCGCCTCGACCTGACCCATGCGCGCGCCGATCCAGGCGTCGACCGCCTGTTCGGCGCTGGCCTCTCCCGCGCCCGCCGCCTCGACCGACGCCAGGGCCACGGCGCGGGTCAGCTGCTGCTGCTCGGCGCTCAGGTCCTGGATCAGGCGACGCACGGCCAGACGATCGAAGTGATCGCTCGACGACACCGAGCCGGCGGCGACGCGCAGACGGTCGAAGTCGAAGGCGGCGCCGACCTGGTGATAGAGGCGGGCCATGGCCGGGGCGCTCCAGCCCAGTTCATTGGCCAGATCGCCGATGTCCGCCGTGGCCACCATGGGCCGCAGCAGGGCGATGTCGCGCGCCAGGTCTTCCGGTGCGCCGAGATCCACAAAGGCCTGGACCCGGCCCTCGAAGCGTTGCTGCTCGAAGCGCGACAGCACGGCGGGACCAGCGGTGCGCAGGGCGTCCGCGGCCGGTTGATAGGCGGCGATCATGCCGCCGACCGTGGTTTCCGTGCGGGCCGCACGACGAGCCAGCCAATAGGTCTGACGACGCAGGACCAAGGCGATCTCGCGATACAGCGCCGTCTGGGCCTCGGCCGGGATCTTGAGGTCCAGCGCCGAAACGGCGTTCCAGGCCTGATCCAGACGGAAGACCTGACGCGCGGTCTCAAAGGCCGTGACCATGGCCGCCGTGTCGCATTCCGCCGCCGCGCGCAGGCGGTCGGGGAAGGTCGCGCCCGCCATGTTGACGATCTCGTTCGACAGCACCGTGGCGATGATGTCGCGACGCAGGCGGTGCCCCTTCATGTCCTCTTCGAACTGGGCCAGCGGGGCCGGGAAGTAGTGAACCAGCAGGCGCTCGAAGAAGGCGTCGTCGGGCGCCGAAGAGCCGACGATCTCATCGAACAGCTCCAGCTTGGAATAGGCCGTCAGCACCGCCAGTTCGGGACGGGTCAGAGCCGAACCCTGCGCCTTCATCTCGGCCATGCGGGCGTCGTCGGGCAGGTATTCCACCGCGCGGTTCAGCTTACCCAGGGCCGTCAGGTGCTGCATGAAGGCCTGCTGGGCGTCCAGGGCGTCGGCGCCTTCGGCCTGTTGCAGGGTCAGGGCCAGGGTCTGGTCGTAGTTGTGGGCCAGGACCTTGTCGGCGACCTCGTCGGTCATCGACTTCAGCAGGGCGTTTCGGTCCTCGGCCTTAAGGTGGCCCGAAGCGATGGCGCCGCCGGTGAGGATCTTGATGTTCACCTCATGGTCGGACGAGTCCACGCCCGCCGAGTTGTCGATGGCGTCGGTGTTGATGCGAGCGCCCGCGCGCGCCGATTCGATGCGCCCCAGCTGGGTCATGCCCAGGTTGGCGCCTTCGCCGATGACCTTGGCCCGAACCTCGCCGCCGTTGATGCGGATGGCGTCGTTGGCCTTGTCGCCGGCCTGGGCGTTGGTCTCACCCGCGCCCTTGATGTAGGTGCCGATGCCGCCGAAGTAGAGCAGCTCGGCCCGCGCCTTGAGGATGGCCTGCATCAGGGTCGTCGGGTCGACGGTGTCGGCCTCGATGTCCAGCAGGGCCTTGATCTGCGGTGTCAGGGTGATGGTCTTGGCCGCGCGCGAGAAGACGCCGCCGCCTTCCGAGATCAGGCTCTTGTCATAGTCCTGCCAGCTGGTGCGCGGGGTTTCGAACAGGCGCTTGCGCTCTTCCCACGACTTGGCCGGGTCCGGGTTCGGGTCGATGAAGATGTCGCGGTGATCGAATGCGGCGACCACCTGCGTCGCCTTGGACAGCAGCATGCCGTTGCCGAAGACGTCGCCGGACATGTCGCCCACGCCGACCACGGTGAAGGGCTCGGACTGGATGTCCTTGCCCATCTCGCGGAAGTGGCGCTTGACGGCCTCCCAGGCGCCGCGCGCGGTGATGCCCATCTCCTTGTGGTCATACCCGGCCGAACCGCCCGAGGCGAAGGCGTCGTCCAGCCAGAAGCCGTAGGACTGGCTCACGCCGTTGGCGATGTCGGAGAAGGTCGCCGTGCCCTTGTCAGCGGCCACGACCAGATAGGGGTCGTCGCCTTCCCAGGCCATGACATTGGCCGGGCGGATGGGCGCGCCCTCGCCGACGATGTTGTCGGTGATGTCCAGCAGACCGGACAGGAAGGTCTTGTAGGCGCGGATGGCCTCGGCCTGGATGGCGTCGCGGTCGCCGCCGACCGGCAGGCATTTGGGATAGAAGCCGCCCTTGGAGCCGACCGGCACGATGACCGAGTTCTTGACCTGCTGCGCCTTCACCAGGCCCAGCACCTCGGTGCGGAAGTCGTCGCGACGGTCCGACCAGCGCAGGCCGCCGCGCGCCACGGGGCCGAAGCGCAGGTGGACGCCCTCGATGTGCGGGGCCCAGACGAAGATCTCGCGGAAAGGCTTGGGCAGGGGCAGGTCTTCAAGCTCGCGCGAAGCGATCTTGATCGAGATGTGGGCCTTGGGCGTGCCCTCAGCGTCGACCTGATAGAAGTTGGTGCGCTTCACGGCGCCGATCAGCAGGGCGATGCGGCGCAGCACCCGGTCGTGGTCCAGACTCTTCACGTCCTGCAGCAGGGCGACGATCTTGTCGTTCAGCTCGGCGACCAAGGCTTCGCGTTCCGCGACCGAACCGCCGTGGGCCGGGTCGAACTTGGCCTTGAACAGCGACAGGATGGCGCGGGCCACGGTCGGATATTCGCGCAGGGCCGCTTCCTGCACCGCCTGCGACGGGTCCAGCCCGGTCTGCTGTCGATAACGGGCCAGGGTGCGGATCAGGGCCGCTTCGCGCCAGTCGACGCCCAGCTCCAGCACCAGACGGTTGAAGCCGTCGCTTTCGGTGCGGCCGGTCCAGACCGCCGAGAAGGCGGCCTCGAACGGGGCCTTGATGTCGGCAAAGGTCAGGGCCTCGCCGCGCGGATCTTCCAGCAGGAAGTCGTGGATATAGATGGGGGCGTCGCCGGTCGTGCGGACGACGTGGTCCGATTCTTCCAGCGTCTTCAGACCCATGTCCGCCAGGATCGGCAGGACGTCGGACAGGGGCACGGCCGCGCCGCGACGATAGAGCTTGAAGCGGAACTGCAGCGCGCTTTCGTCCGCCGTGCGGAAGGCGCGGACGGCCACCGGCTCGGCATGGACGCCGTCGCCCGTCGAGCCGTCGTTCAGACGGTCGAACTGCTCCAGATCGGCCACGGCCTCGGCGGCGTCATAGCGGTCGCGGTAGGAGACGCCGAAGCTGTCGGCCCATTTGGCGCTGGTCGGACCGACGGCGACCTCATCGACGTCGGCGGCGCGCAGGGCGGTTTCGAAACGGTCGATCCAGCTGCGGCCGGCCTCGGCCACCTCGGCCTCAAGCGCCTTGAGGTCGGGGTTGAGGTGAGCGCCCGGCTCGACGCCGATGATGTAGTGGACGCGCGTCAGCGGCTGGTCCGACAGCTGCGGATACCAGGCCGAAACCCGGCCGCCCCAGGCCTTGGCCAGGATGCCGCCGATGCGCTGGCGCAGGCCGGCGTCGAAGCGTTCACGCGGGATGAAGCAGAGCACCGAGACGAAGCGGTCGAACGGGTCCTGGCGCGAGAACAGACGGATACGCGGACGGTCGTACAGGTGCAGGATGCCGAGCGCCGTTTCCAGCAGCTCGTCCTCGCTAATCTGGAACAGCTCGTCGCGCGGATAATTCTCGAGAATGTTCTTCAGGCGCTTGTAGTTGTGGCTGCCCGGCGCCTTGCCGGCGCGCTCCAGGGCGTTGGCCACCTTGCGCCGGATCAGCGGCACCTCCTTGGCCATCTTGTCATAGGCCTCGGCGGTGAACAGGCCGACGAAACGGGTCTCGCCCGAGGCCTTGCCGTCCGCGCCGTAACGCTTGACCCCGACATAGTCCATGTAGGCGCGGCGATGGACGCGGCTGCGGATGTTGGCCTTGGCCACCGTCACCGGCTCGCTGAGGTCCAGCTGACGCTGCATGGCAGCGGTCAGGACGGCCGGTTCCGAGGCGCGACGCAGGACGCGGCGCTCCGGGTCGCCCAGGACGCCCAGGCCCTGATCCGAGACTTCCAGCGGCGCTTCCGGCGCATAGCCGCCGTCGGCCTTGCGCGGATAGGCGTAGTCGCGGGCGCCGAGGAAGACGAAGTGATCGCTCTTGGCCCAGCGCAGGAAGGCGATGTTTTCTTCCAGCACGGCGGGATCGACGGCGGCGGGCGGCGCGGTTTCCAGGTGCTCGACGGCGTCGCGCATCGCCTGGACCATGGCGGCGTGGTCTCCGACCGCGGCGCGCACGTCGGCCATGGCCATGGCCAGGCCCTCGCCCAGAACGTCGCGACGTTCCTGAGGCAGGGGATCGACGACGACGATGATCAGCGAGTCGCGACGACCGGCCTCGATCTCGGCCACCGGGTGGAACAGGGCGCGGACGGTGACGCCCGCGTCGGCCAGTTCGCCCAGGACGCTGTCGACCAGGAAGGGGGCGTCGTCCTGAAGGATCAGGACGCTGTCATAGCCGGTCGGCGCGCCGTCGGCCCCGGCCAGGGCGCCGACGGTGACGCGGGCCGGTTCGCCGGCCTGACGCGTCTTGGCCGAACGCCACACCTGGGCCAGCAGGGCCGCCAGGTCGTCGCCGCCCAGTTCGGGGGTCTCATCGGCGGCGTAGTCGTCGAAGGCCTGAGCCAGGAAGGACTTTTCGGCAGCGCCCGGCGGGCCGTCGACAATGCGCGCATAGGCCGCCTCCAGCGCCTCCAGGGTGGCTGGCGTGGCGGAAACGGTGCGCGAAGCGGCGGACATGGTGAAGTCTCGGACAGCACGGCCAGAGGCCGCAGGGGTTTGACCGGCGCACCTTAGCGCGGCTGGCGAAACTGGCTAGGCCGCGAGAGGCGACTAAGACCCTGAATTCCTGTGTGCAGCGCACCATGTTGCGCCCGAGGCCCACTGATGAGTGTTTCCTCCTCAACAAGGCCACATTGACGACAACAACCGCCCCAATTCCGCCCTGAACCGGACGTCCGCGCCGGTTGAATCGGGCGCTAGAACGAACAAGGCCGTCGAACGTAAACGCTCGACGGCCTGCTCGGGTCCGGCGCAGGAGGGGGAGGGAGCGCCGGTCCTCTGGACTTCGCGGCCGGAGGGGGGGAGGGAGGCCGCGTCGTCTGATTGGACAGATAGTCGGCAGATATGGCGGATCAAGGGCAGGATCAGCCTTCATTCCGATCTTTTTCGTGCGGCGTCTTGCCGCGGCTCCACAGACGCTTGAACCAACCGTCCCCTTCGTCCTTTCGCGCTTCAGGCTTGCGCGCGGCATAGGGCTCGCCGTCGCCGGACAGCAGGACCGCCATCCAGCGAGAGCCCTTGAACTCGGCCAGGATGGCCATGGCCATGACCGCCAGCGGCGTCGACAGGAACATCCCCGGCACGCCCCACATCTTGCCCCACAGGGCCAGGGCCAGCAGGACCACCACGGGGTCGATGTTCTGATTGTCGCCCTGCATCCGCGGCTGAACCAGATTGCCGACCACAAACAGAAGGGTCTGCAAACCGATCAGGAGGATCAGGGCGGGCCAGTAGCTCTCGAACTGAACCAGGGCGAACAGGGGCGGGGCCAAGCCGGCGATGGCCCCGCCCAACACGGGAATGAAGCCGACGATGAAGATGACAAAGGTCCAGAACTCGGCGTTCTGAAGTCCCACCGCCCGCATCATGGCCCAGGCCACGGCGCAGATCATGACGCCGGTGACGGCCTGGACCCACAGATAGCCCTCGACCCCGCCGCGCACGCGGTTGAACACCTCCAGCGCCTCGTTGCGCGCGCCCCGGTCGGGGAACATGGCGACGATCTTCTTCCTGAAGCCTGCCTGAGAGGCCAGCAGGAAGCCCAGATAGACCATGACGAAGAAGGCGCCCGAGGCGACCCCTTGCGCCTGCATCGCCGCCTGGGTCAGCCAGCCGCGCACGTCGATGCCGGCGATCAGATCCTGAAGGGTCGGGGGCTCCTTGACCCCGACGAGGCCGCTGACGTCGGCGATGATATGGTCCAGGCGCGGACCGATGCCGGCTGAGGCGCCCGAGGCGTCGGTGAAGAAGCCCGCCGCCCCGTCGACGATGATCCAGATCGACAGCAGGAAGCCGATCACCACCACGATCAGGGCGGCCGCCCCGGCGAAGCGCGACGGCACCGGGGTGCGCTGCTCGATGGCCCGCTTCATCCCGTCGATCATGATCATCAGGAAGATGGCCATGGCCAGCGGGGTCAGGATGTCCCGCAGCCAATAGAGCGCCGCCCCGCCCGCCACGACGGCGATCAGGACGAGGGCGTTGCGCGCGACCGAGGAGGTCGGAACCGTAATGGGCAGTTTCATGAGCGGGACTGTCGGCGGCGGCGGGGAGAGCGTCAATCGCTGTAAAGCCTCGCGGTTCCGCCTTGCAGCCCCCGTCGTGTCAGATAACCATGCGTCGGAAGCCGGAGACCGCCCGAATGACCGACAATCCCGCCGCCCTCTTCCTCGGCCAGTCCTTCGAGGGCGCCGCTGAAAACCTGCTGTTCAAACGCGCCAACCGACATGGGGTGGTGGCGGGCGCCACCGGCACGGGCAAGACGGTGACGCTGCAGATCATGGCCCAGGGCTTTTCCGACGCCGGCGTTCCGGTCTTCTGCGCCGACGTGAAGGGCGACCTGTCGGGCATCAGCCAGGCCGGCGATACGGCCCGGTTCGCCGAGCGCGCCGGCCAGATAGGGCTGAGCCTGACCGGCAAGGCCGCGCCTGTCGTCTTCTGGGACCTGTACGGCCAGAAGGGGCACCCGATCCGCGCCACCGTGTCCGACGTCGGCCCGACCCTGCTGGCCCGGATGCTGGAGCTGAACGACGTGCAGGAAGGCGTCCTGACCGTCGCCTTCCACGTCGCCGACAAGGAGGGCCTGCTGCTGCTGGACCTCGAGGACCTGCGCGCCCTGCTGGCCTATGTCGGCGAGAACGCCCAGACCATCGGCCGCGAGGTCGGCAATGTCTCGCCCACCTCCATCGCCGCCATCCAGCGCGCCCTGCTGCAACTGGAGCAACAGGGGGGCAAGGCCTTCTTCGGCGAGCCGGCCCTGCGGCTGGAGGACATGATGCGCACCTCGCTGGACGGGCGGGGTCAGGTCAATGTGCTGGATTCCACCCGGCTGATGAACAGCCCGCGCCTGTACGCCGCCTTCCTGCTGTGGCTGCTGTCGGAGCTGTTCGAGCAACTGCCCGAGATCGGCGACCCGGAGAAGCCGCGCCTGGTCTTCTTCTTCGACGAGGCCCACCTGCTGTTCAACGACGCGCCCAAGGGCCTGCTGGAAAAGGTGGAGCAGGTGGTGCGCCTGATCCGCTCCAAGGGCGTCGGGGTCTATTTCGTCACCCAGAACCCGGCCGACATCCCGGACACCGTCCTGGCCCAACTGGGCAACCGGGTGCAGCACGCCCTGCGCGCCTATACCCCGGCCGAACAGAAGGGCCTGCGCGCCGCCGCGCAAAGCTTCCGCACCAATCCCGCCTTCGACACCGCCGAGGCCATTCAGGGGCTGGGGGTGGGCGAGGCCCTGGTCTCGACGCTCGATGAGAAGGGGGCCCCGACCGTGGTGGCCCAGACGAAAATCCGTCCGCCGGACTCGCGCCTCGGCCCCGCTACCGACGCCGAACGCGCCGCCGTCATGGCCGCCAGCCCGGTGCGCGGGACCTATGACACGGCGATCAACCGCGAGTCCGCCGAGGAGGTCCTGAAGGCCCGCCGCGCTCAGGCCGACCGCATCGAGGCCGAAACCGCCAGCGCCGCCGCCGAGGCCAAGGCCGCCGAAAAGGCTGCGCGTTCGGCGCCCGCGCCGACCCGTGAACGCGCCGCGCCGCGCGCCCGCGCCTCATCCCGACAGACGCCGATGGAGGCCCTGACCAAGTCCGTCCTGCGCACCGCCGGCACAACCATCACCCGCGAACTGCTGCGCGGCGTCCTGGGCAGCCTAAAGCGGCGGTAGGGTGGAGTCAGCCAAGGGTGGTTGGCGGACATTGACCTTCGACGGGAATATCGCTTCGATCTACCGATTGTCGGAGCACAGAGATGATGAGGCTGGCCTCAGTGCTGGTGATAGGGGCGGCCATACTCTCGGCCTGGCATCCCGCGCCCGAAGAAGTAACAGCCAAACAATGCTCCGCCTGGCGAAACATAGACTTCGCTGGGCTTCCAACACATCTCAACGATGACCCGCAAGACCCCTTGCTCGAAGACGTTTGGGAGAATTGGGCGAAAGGCGAAACTGGAAACGTATGGAGCACGGATACTCCGATCTCTACCCTTCACTTCATCACCTCGCCGGGAGGATTGGCGACTGATCCTACGGTCCGTGAAGTCATTGGCAGGCAGAATCCTTCAGGTTGGGAAATATACGCCAGATCGACGCCTGCTCATCCGCCATGGCAGCCTCAGTGGACCGCATGGCGGCGAGTCATCCTGACCTCCCAAGGCAAGCGGAAGCTGAACTCGACCCTTGCTGACCCATGTATGTGGGTCGCCCCGCGCTTTCTGGATGGGCCAGTTCGCCTCTTGAATGGGCGCGGTGACTCCCAACCTGACGGGCCTTCCACTGGATATGATGTGACGCATGGTGAGCGTCGTTGGGGCGGGTGGCACTTTTCTTGGTCAGTAGGTCCGCAAGGTCGACTGCGATCGCTACTTCTCGCTGAATCTTTTGGATTGCCGGAGCAGCCAGAGGACAGCATTGGGCCAGACGGTTGGTTCGATTGGCCGACCCGGTGAGGTCCGCAACGGATCGAAATCAGACTCTGACCTCCTCGCCTTATCCCCTCGGCACGAGCCGCCACATCCTGAGCGGATGGCGCACCGCCCCCGCTTCCTGACCCGCCGCATCGCCACGGCCGATGTAGAGGTCGGCGCGGACGGGGCCGCGGATGGCCGAGCCGGTGTCGAGCGCCATGACCAGGCCGCGATAGCTGGCGCGGGCGCCGATGAGATTGCCGCCGTCGGCCTCGATCCAGACCGCATCGCCATAGGTCCAGCGCGACGGGTCCACGGCCACGGACCGCCGGGCGGGCAGCGGGACGCCGGCGGCGCCGGTGGCCTCATTGCCGTCGTCGGGACTGACGGTGAAGAAGATGTAGCGCGGGTTCAGGGCCATGACCGCGCGCGCCTCGGCCCCGCGATGGGCCGAGAGCCAACCGCGAATGGCGTCTCCCGAGGTTCCATTGGTCGGCAGCAGCCCGCGCTCGGCCATGGGGCGGGCGATGCCGACGAACTTGGCGCCGTTGTCGGCGGCGTAGGCCGCGCGCAGACGGGCGCCGTCCGGGAAGGTCAGCGTCCCCGAACCCTGGATCTGCAGGAAGAAGAGGTCCTCGGCCCGCATCCAGGCCAGGGCGGTCGACTGGGCCGATCCGGCCTCAATGGCGCTGCGGTCGCCCACCTCCGACAGATTGGCCGGACGGCTGAGCACCGGGGCGTCGAACTCGTCGTCGGGAGTGCGGCGGGCCGAATACTCCGGGGCGAAATAGGCGGTCAACAGGCCGGCGCGGCCGTCGTCGGTGCGCGCCTCCGTGGCGACGAAGCTGGCTTCGAGAAAGGCGCGGGCCTCGCTGGGCGACAGGCGCGAAGACGACAGGGCGCGCGCGCGCAGACAGACAGCGTCGGCCCCGCCGCGTCGGGCCGGGGCGCAGCCGGCGACATAGGCCCGGAACGCCGCCAGATGGTCTTCCTCAGCCCAGCCGGGCAGGGCGCTGAGGCTCAGGCCCTCGACCGGGGTCGGCGGGGAGACCGGCCCAGGTCCGGGTCCCGTCGGGCCCGGCGACGTCACCCGAGGGGTCGAGGCGCAGGCCGCCGCAAAGAGCAGCAGCGACAGGACGCCGAGTTTTGTCAGGCCCGGCCGGGTCACGCCTGGCCGTACGAACGGCGAGACAGACGCCACGGCGGGGACGCGCATCAGGCGCTGGCCGGCTCGACCCGGGCCAGGGCCCAGTTGGGATCGGCGGCGCCGAGGGTGCGCTCGAAGGTCCACAGCTCGGCGGTGCGGCGCTCCTCGATCGTGGCCTCGCCCTCGGCGGGGGTCACGGTGCTGCGCATCTCGGCCAGGAAGCGGACCTTGGCGACAGCGCGGTCGTCCTTGACCGTGGCCAGCTCCAGATCGGCGCGGGGCGTGTGCAGGAACTCGGCTTGTTCACGCTCGCCGCGCGCTTCGCGTGCGGCGATGCCGGCCTCGAACGAGGTCATGACCGACGGCGTCAGCAGGGGACGCAGGGCTTCACGGTCGCCCGAGGCGTAGCCGCGCACGATGGTCTCATAGGCCTGACGCGCGCCTTCCAGGAAGCGGGCGGGATCAAAGGCGGGATCGCGGGCCTTCAGACCCGCTACCGCGGCGGCCGTGGCGGCGTCCACGCCGGGCGTCAGGGCAGCCGGAGCCGGACCGCCCTGAGGCGCGGCCTGGGGCAGGCGGGCGTCTTCCTGAGGCTGACGCCCCACCTTCTTGCCCAGCACGTTGTAGAGCATGAACAGCAGCACCGCGGCGACGATGGCGAACATGACGATCTGGAATTGGACGGGCACGGGCTTCACCTGATTGGCGCGCGCCCAAGGGGGATTTTGCGGGCGCACATCTGTTATGGTGAGGATTAGGGGGCGATCCCGCCGGGCGCAAGGCAAGGGGGGCTCAGAACGCCGGTCTCGCCGTTGCGGCCAATAGCCTCGCCGTGGTAGTCGCGGACCCCTCATGCCGGGCCCGGAGCGGTCCGACGTCCCTCGTTTCAGACTGACGGCTTATATTTTCATGACCGACGCCAACGCCCCTGCCGACACCGCCGCCAACGGCCAGACCGAGCCGATGCAAGGCCAGCCCGCCGGTCCCGGTTTCCGCATCATGGCGCAGTACGTCCGCGACCTGTCCTTCGAAAACCCGCGCGCGCCGGAAAGCCTGCGCATCGAAGGCAAGCCCGCCATCGACATGGGCGTGGAAATGAACGCCTCGGGTCGCCCCGACGGCCTGTTCGAAGTCGACCTGAAGCTGTCGGTCAAGGCGACCGGCGACGACAAGACCGCAGTGTTTCACGTGGAACTCGTCTATGGCGGCCTGTTTGCGCTGAGCGGC
Source organism: Brevundimonas sp. P7753 (assembly GCF_013386595.1). NCBI lineage: Bacteria > Pseudomonadati > Pseudomonadota > Alphaproteobacteria > Caulobacterales > Caulobacteraceae > Brevundimonas > Brevundimonas sp. P7753. The sequence continues at coordinate 78,964 of NZ_JACARP010000033.1, forward strand.
GTCTCGCCTCAGGACATCGAGCCCCTGCTGCTGATCGAGTGCCCGCGCTACCTCTTCCCGTTTGCGCGCCAGATCATCGCCCAGGCCACCTCGGACGGCGGCTTCTACCCGCCCTTCATGGTCGACCCGATCGACTTCGCCGCCATCTACGTCGCTCGCCAGCAGCAGATCGCCAGCGGCCCGGCCGAAACCGGCCAAGCATAATTCATAAGTGAGGCCGCTGACGCGAGGCGCGCGGCGCCTCGCTGCTTGAGCGGAAGGTTTGGGGGCGTCCTTTGGGACGTCCCCTTTTCTATGCGGGGAGGTTGTCGTGCTGAAGGTCATCGCCGAGGACTTCATCAAGCCCGAACACGTCGAGACGGTCATGCCGCTTTATCGCGAACTGGTGCGCCTGACGCGCGAGGAGCCGCTATGCGTCGCCTATGATCTGTTCACGGATCAGCGCCAGCCCGGCCACTTCATCTTCATCGAGGCATGGCCCGATCAGGCGGCGCTGGACGCTCACTGCGCCAGCGAGCATTTCCGCCGCCTGGTCCCCCAGATCGACGCCTTTCAGGAGAAGCCCGGGACCTACATCCTGATGGACCCCGCGCTTTAGGCCGCCGCCTCGTCCTTGGCCTCGACCTCGACGGTCACGCCGTAGCCGGCCCATAGGCTGTAGTCCTTCAGCGCCGATTTCAGGAAGGCCAGATGCGCCGCCTGTTCGGCCTCGGTCGAGCGGAAGGGCAGGGGGTTGGGCCGCGCCCCGTGGCTGACCGACGCCGCCGCCGCCACGGCTTGCGGGCTGCGAACCGAGGTCAGGTCCAGCGCGCGTTCCTTGCCGCCGCGCAGCTCCAGATAGACCTCGGCCAGCAGGCGGGAGTCGATCAAGGCGCCGTGCAGGGTGCGGTCGACCAGCGAGATCTTGAAGCGCTTGCACAGGGCGTCCAACGAGTTGGGCATGCCCGGAAAGCGCTTTTGCGCCAGCTGAAGCGTGTCGATCCACCGCTCCTGCGGCGGCGGCTTCTGGCCGATGCGGCTGTATTCGAAATCTATGAAGTTGCGGTCGAAGTTGGCGTTGTGCGCGATCAGAGGCGCGTCGCCGACGAACTCCAGCAGGTCGGCGGCGATCTCGTGGAACTTCGGTGCGTTCTTGACGTGCTCGTCGGTAATCCCGTGGACCCGGATCGCGTCCGGCGGGATCAGCCGCTCGGGATTGACCAGGCGGTGGAAGGTCCGCCCGGTCGGCAGCAGGTCATAGATCTCGATGCAGCCGACCTCGATCAGACGGTCGCCCGTCTTGGGATCGAAGCCAGTGGTTTCAGTATCGAGGACGATTTCGCGGGCCATGCCCCTTAATGCCGGTCTTCGGCCCTTTGCGAAAGGCTCAAGCCGGCTTCAGGGCCGCCTGAATGGCCTGCGCCGTGGCTAGGCTGCGTTCGGCCTCGGCGACGTCGCCGTCCTCCAGATGCCAGGCCGCCGAGAGGCAGGCGTGACAGAAGCCATAACCGAGAACCGCCGTAGCCGGGCGCTGGACCGCCGGCGCCAAAACCTCGGCCAGCCGCCGCGCCCGCTCCGGGTCCGTGCGCAGGTCCTGACGCTCCAGCGGATTGTAGAGCAGGTTGGCCGCGTCATAGGCCGGATCGCCAATGAGGCCGTGCGGGTCGATGCCCAGCCAGCCGCGCGCGCCGAACAGGATGTTGTCGTGGTGCAGGTCGCCGTGCAGCGGTTGAACCGGCCCGCCCGCTAGGGTCTTCAGCCAGGCGTCGGCCTCAGCGAACAGGCCGCCTTCCGACTGGGCCGCGGTGGTCAGGGCGGCGAACCGATCCTTCATGGTTTGCAGGCCATCCGCACGATGGGTCCCCGGGGCGTGCAGAACCCGCAGGACCTCGGCGGCGATCAGGGTCGCGGCGGCGTCCCCTTCCTGATCCAGCACCTGGGTCAGGGTTCGGTCGCCCGCATCTTCCAGCATCTGCCAGCGGCCATCTACGGCCAGCAATCGCACAGCGCCCTGGCCCTGGCGCCAATCCAGATAGGCCGTGGCGTAAGTGGCGTCCGAGGCCGCCTGGGGGCTGACGCGTTTCAGCACCACCGGTTCCCCGTTCCGGCGCCGCGCCCGCCAGACTTGGCCGCCGATCCCTTCGGCCAAAGGCGCAGCCCCGGTGATAGCCCAGGCCGCCGGCAGGTCTAGCGGCGTCATTGCTGGACGCGGACGGGCTTGGTCCAACACGGCGACAGAACCGTCTCGACGATCTGGCGCACCTGATCGCGCGCGGCGTCCAGTCCGCGCCCCGTATCGACCAGGAAATCCGCGCGGCGGCGTTTCTCGGCGTCGGGCGTCTGGCGGGCCAGGATGGCCTCGAAGCGGTCGCGGGTCATGCCGGGGCGGGCCAGAACGCGGGCGGCCTGAACCTCGGGATCGGCGGTGACCACGACCACGGCGTCCACGAAGGCGTCGCCGCCGGTCTCGAACAACAGGGGGATGTCGAGAACCGCCAACCGCACGCCCCTGGCGCTCGCCGCCGCCAGATCATCAGCCCGGTCCTGGGCTGCCAGAGGATGGACGATGGCCTCCAAGCGCTTGAACGCATCTTCGTCACGGCCCAGGCGCTCAGCCAAGCGGGTGCGGTCCACGGCGCCGTCCACAACTACGCCGGGGAAGGCCTGGCCCAGAGGTTCGACCGCCGCCCCGCCGCGCGCATAGAGGCGATGCACGGCGGCGTCAGCGTCCCAGACCAGAGCGCCTTCGTCGGCGAACATCCGCGATGTCGTCGACTTGCCCATGCCGATCGAGCCGGTCAGGCCGAGGAGGATCACGCCTCCTCTCCCAGATGGGCCAACAGGAGGGCGCGCAGATCCAGCGGCGGGGGCGGACGACGGAACAGGGCGGTGAACGAAGGCGCCGCCTGACCGATCAGCATGGCCAGACCGTCCACGGTCGTCAGGCCGCGCGCCCGGGCCGCCGCCAGGAAGGGCGTGACGACGGGCTTGTAGGTCATGTCCATGACCACGGCGCCCGGTTTCAGAACCGACAGGTCGATGGCGGGCTGAACGCTCAGGGCGTTGATGACCAGATCGGCCTCGGCCAGATCAGCCGCCACGGCGACGCGGACCGAGGGACCGAGATCGGCGGCGAGGGCCTCGGCCCGGTCATGCGAACGGTTGAGGATGCCGATGCTCGCCCCCGCCTCGATCAGGGCGCCCGCGCACGCCCGCGCCGCACCGCCGGCGCCCAACATGACCACGACGGCGCCCTTCAGCGCCAGGTCCGGCGCCTGTTCTGACAGGGCGTAGAGAACCCCTGGGCCGTCGGAACTGTCGGCGCGCACGCGGCCCTCGTCGAAGACCAGGATATTGGCCGAACCCGTCGCCTGGGCGGCCTTGCTGGCTTCATCCGCCAGGGCGAAGGCCTGTTCTTTGAAGGGGGCGGTGACGTTCAGACCCTGAACCAGTCCGGCGCGGCCCGCAGCGACCAGAATATCGAACCCGGCGGCGTCCTTCGGCGCGAAGGGCATATAGGCCCCGTCGATATTCCCGGCCTCCAGCCAGGCGTTGTGAATGACCGGGCTGAGCGAATGGGCCACCGGCTGACCGGCGATCCCGGCCAGCAGGGCGCCGCCCGTGATGCGGTTGGTGCGAAAAGGGGAGGGGCTCACGAGACGATCACCCCGGCCCGGCGCAGTTCGGCCAGCACCGGCCACAGCGGCAGGCCAAGGACGGTGAAATAGTCGCCCTCGACCGCCTCGAACAGTTGCGACCCCAGGCCTTCCAGTCTGTAGGAGCCGACGCAGGCCAGCAGGGCCTCGCCCTCCGCCGCCAGATAGGCGTCGAGGAAGGCGTCGGAGAAGTCGCGCATCCTCATTTCGACCGTATCGACGCCGGACCAGACCACCTGGCCGTTGCGGGCCAGGGCCGCGCCGGAATGCAGCTGATGCGTCCGGCCACGCATGGCGACCAGGCGTTCGCGCGCGGCCGCCAGCGTCGGGGCCTTGGAGACCAGGCCGCCGTCGAAGGCCAGGGTCTGATCGGCGCCCAGGACCCAGGCCTCGGCGTCGTGGCGCGACACGGCCAGGGCCTTGGCCCGCGCCAGCTCGGCCGCCAGTTCGACCGGATCGACGCCCGGCGTCTTCAATGCGTCCTCGTCCACATCGGCGACGTGAACGGTAAAGGGCACGCCCGCCTCGGTCAGGACGGCGCGCCGCGCCGCGCTCTTGGAGGCCAGGATCAGGCGTTCGCCGTCGGTCGTCGTCACGAGGGGGCTCCGGGGATGTCCTGACGGCGGCTGCGCCGCTCGCTCAAAAGGTTGATGATGGCGGCGGCCGTCTCCTCGACCGAGCGGCGGGTCACGTCGATGGTCGGCCAGCCGCGCCGTTCGAAGGCGCGACGCGCCTTGACCGTCTCGTCGCGTACGGCGTCATGATCGACATAGTCCGAGGCCCGCGCGGCGTTCAGCCCCTCCAGCCGGTTGCGACGGATCTGCACCAGACGATCCGGCGCCACCGTCAGGCCCACGACCAGGGGATGCTTCAACTGGGTCAGCCGCTCTCCGTCTTCCTGCCCCGGCACCAGGGGGACGTTGGCGGCGCGGATGCCGCGGTTGGCCAGATAGATGCAGGTCGGGGTCTTGGACGTCCGACTGACCCCGCACAGGACCACGTCGGCGTGCTCCAGCTGATCCAGCGTGCCCTGACCGTCGTCGTGGGCGATGGCGAAGTCCAGGGCGCCGATACGGTTGAAGTAGCCGTGGTCCAGGGCGTGCTGAGCCCCGACGCGGGTCGAGATATTGGCGCCCAGATAACCCGACAGCGCCCCCACCAGCGGGTCCAGCGCCCCGATCTGCGGCGTCTTCAGCCGGCGGCAGCCTTCCTCCAGCTGTTCGCGCAGCTCACGGTCGACCAGGGTGTGCAGCACCACGCCGGGCGCCCCGGCGACTTCTTCCAGCACGCGCTCCATCTGCTTGGGTGAACGGACCAGGGCATAGATGTGTTCGATGGGGATGACGCCGTCGAAACGGGCGATCACGGCCTTGGCCATGGCGTTCAGGGTCTCGCCGGTCGAGTCCGAAACCAGGTGGACGTGGAAATAGGTGGCGAGACGCGACGCGGGTCGGGCGGGGCTCATGGCTCTGATCGTCTCCTCATCCTCAAACCGCCTGGATAGCGGCGGACTCTTTCCCCGCAGCCTGTGCAAAAGCCGGGGCGCCGTTCGACATCGCCTGGGCGCCGACTGGGCGCCGAATCCTCTAGCAAGCTCACGGCCCGGTCGCGAGCGGGGATCACGGGCGCCGATTGCCGAACGGCGCCTGGAGTCGTTCATACAGGCGCCGAATTATTATCCTCACCAGGGGATAAGGCGCCTTGTCCAGAATTGGCGCCCGGCGCCTTTCCCACAACGGCGCCCAGATCGGACTCCCGCCACAGCGGACTCAGAGCCGGTTATCCCCGTAATCAACACACCATGACCGGGGCCGCCGAATTCGTTCTTCGGAAATCGGGGAGAAACCTGTCGACGGACGGGACGATCGGATTCTATCCCCGTGATCCAGCGCCCTGCTTCCATCCTCCAATTCTTTCAAATTCTTATTCTTGAATAGGGATTGAGGCTTGGGGGTGTGCATCCTAAAGCCCAAGACATGAGCACTCCTCTTCTGATCCAGGCTCTCCAGGGCCAGACCACGACCCGTCCGCCCGTATGGTTCATGCGTCAGGCCGGGCGCTACCTGCCCGAGTACCGCGAACTGCGGGCCAAGGCGCCGGACTTCATCGCCTTCTGCATGAACCCGGAGATGGCGGCCGAGGCGACGCTTCAGCCCATGCGACGGTTCGGCTTCGATGCGGCCATCGTCTTCGCCGACATCCTGCTGATCCCGGGGGCCCTGGGACAGAAGGTCTGGTTCGAAGCCGGCGAAGGCCCGCGCCTTGGCGCCCTGCCGTCTGTGGAGTCCATGCGGGAGCTGGCATCCGGGGCTGGGGAAGCCCTGAAGTCGGTGGGCCATACCCTGAGCCTGGTGCGCGCTGAACTCGATCCGGCAAAGGCTTTGATCGGGTTCGCCGGGGCGCCCTGGACCGTGGCCACCTATATGCTGGACGGCGAGGCCCGCAGCATCGGCAAGGGCGAGCGCGCCACGGCCCGGACCTATGCCTATGCGGAACCGGAAAAGGTCGCCGCCCTGCTCGAGGTTCTGGTCGAGTCCACCGCCCATTATCTGAAGATGCAGCAGGACGCCGGCGCCCAGGTGCTGAAGATCTTCGAGAGCTGGGCCGAGGGTCTGCCGGACGATCTGTTCGAAAGTCTCGTCCTGAAGCCTCACCAGGCGCTTGTGGCGCGCGCTCGGGCCCTGGGGGTCACCGTGCCGCTCATCGGCTTCCCAAGAGGCTCTGCGGCGCTTGCGGAGCGTTACGCGAACCATTGCGACGTCCAGGCCGTGGCGCTGGACACCGCCTGTCCTCTGGAGGTCGGCAAACGGGTTCAGGCCATCAAGCCGATCCAGGGGGCGCTCGATCCCTTGTTGCTGCGGGCTGGCGGCGACGCGCTGGATCGTCGGGTCGATCAGTTGATGGAGGCCTGGGGGCAGGGGCCGTGGATCTTCAACCTGGGCCACGGCATTCTGCCGGACGTGCCCATCGCCCATGTCGAACAGGTCCTGCGTCGGATCGGCGCTCAATGACCCAGACCGCCGAAAACAATCGTGCGGGCCGACGCGTGGCGGTGGTGCTGACCAATCTCGGCGGGCCTGACGGGCCGGACGCGGTCAAGCCCTTCCTGTTCAACCTGTTCAACGACCCGGCCATCATCGGCTTGCCGGGCATCGTGCGCACGCCGCTGGCGCGGCTGATTTCCTCGCGGCGCGAGAAGTCGGCCCAGGCCAACTACGCCCGGATGGGCGGAGGCTCGCCCCTGCTGCCCGAGACGCTGAAACAGGCGGCGGCTCTGTCGCAGCGCCTGACCGACGCGGCGCCGGGTGATGAGACTGAGGTCTTCATCGCCATGCGCTATTGGCACCCCTTCACCGAGGACACGGCCCGCGCTGTCGCGGAGTTCCAGCCCGACCATGTGGTCTTGCTGCCCCTCTATCCTCAGTTTTCGACCACCACGACGGCGTCTTCGCTGAAGGTCTGGCGCGAAGCCTACAAGGGGCCGGGCGAGGTTCACGCCGTCTGCTGCTATCCCGACGCCGAGGGCTTGATCGAGGCCCAGGCCCGACTGATCCGCGAGACCATGGATCGTGCCGAGGGCCAGCCGGTGCGCGTGCTGTTTTCGGCCCATGGCATCCCGGAGAAGCTGGTCGTCGCCGGCGATCCCTATCAGGCCCAGGTCGAGGCCACGGTCGCCGCCGTCGTCGCCCGCATGGGTCTGACCGACTGGTCCATCTGCTATCAGAGCCGGGTCGGGCCGCTGAAATGGCTGGGTCCGGCCACGCCCCAGGCCATCGAACAGGCGGGGCGAGACGGCGTCGGCGCCGTGGTGGTGCCCATCGCCTTCGTTTCCGAGCACATCGAAACCCTGGTCGAACTGGACCACGAGTATGGCGAACTGGCCGAGCAGGTCGGTTGCGCCCCCTATCTGCGCGCGCCTGCCGTGGGCGTGGAGCCCGCCTTCATCGCCGCTCTGGCCCAGGCCGTCGAGGCCGCGCTGGAAACGCCGGGCGTGGCGCCGCAGGGGGCGTCCAAGGGTGGACCATGCGCCCGCTTGAAAGCCTGTCCCGCCGGGTGTTCAAAGGCGGCCTGACCGGCCGAGGGGAGCATGATGGACTATTACAACCTGGCCCGCGGGCTGCACATCCTGGCGGTGATCGCCTGGATGGCCGGCATGCTCTTCCTGCCGCGCCTGTTCGCCTATGACGCCGAGCAGAACGCCAAGCCGGAGCCCCTGCGCGGCGAAATGCAGGCCCTGCTGCGCCTGTGGCAGACGCGTCTGCTGCGGATCATCATCAATCCGGCCATGATCCTGGCCTTCGTCTTCGGCGGCTGGCTGCTGTGGCTGCGCAGCGGCGACGGCGCCGACTGGAGCTTCGCGCATCAGCCGTGGATGGTCACCAAGCTGGTCGGGGTCTTCCTGCTGGCGGGCTGGCACGGCTTCCTGGCCGGGCAAAGGAAGAAGATTGCCGCCGGGACGTCGAAATATTCGGGCCGCTTCTGGCGCATGACCAACGAGATCCCGTTCCTTTTGGCTATCGTTATGGTGCTCTCCGTCACGCTCGAGTGGACGTTCTAGGGCGCTACTTCGAGCGACACGGTCGCTCGCTGCTTGAGCGCGCGAGACGCCAGGCCGTGTCGGGTTGAAGAGGCAGAGCCTTTTGATCGCGGTCAAAAAGAACGGCCTTGCTTGACGGCGCCCGGTCATTCGTGGTTCCGCTGGCGATGAACCGTTCGGCGTAGGCCGCAGGGCGGTCCCTCTCTTCTTGCGACGCCTGCCGGATTGATCCTGCGGGAGCCCGTCGTCCTCCCTCTGGCCGCAAGGCCGCGACATCGACAGACGAACCGCCTCGACGCAGCCATGCGTCCGAGCGCGCGAGCGAGCACGCCATGACCGATACGCCTGAAAACAACGACCAGTCCGCTGAAGCCGTTGAAATCGTTGCCGAACGTCCGCGCAAGACACTGACCCTGGGCGGCGCCAAGGCGCCGGTTGAGGCGCCTGCGGAGCCCGAAGTCGAGGCCGAGGAAACTCAGATCGTCAACGACGACACCGGCGTCGACACCACGGCCGACGATGAGGATGACGACGGCGAACCGATGGTGCCCAACGGTCGCATCACCCTGCAGGAACTGAACGAGAAGACGCCGGAAGACCTGGTCGCCTTCGCTGAAAGCCTGGAGATCGAGAACGCCGGCAACCTGCGCAAACAGGACCTGCTGTTCGCCATCCTGAAGACCCTGGCCGACGAAGAAGTCGAGATCATCGCCTCGGGCGTGCTCGAGATCCTGCCCGACGGCTTCGGCTTCCTGCGCAGCCCTGACGCCAACTACCTGCCGGGCCCGGACGACGTCTATGTCTCGCCGTCGCAGATCCGCCGCTTCGGCCTGCGCTCGGGCGACACGGTGCACGGCGCCGTGCGCGGCCCGCGTGAGGGCGAGCGCTATTTCGCCCTGCTCAAGGTCGATACGATCAACTTCGAAGATCCGGAGATGGTCAAGACCAAGGTCCTGTTCGACAACCTGACGCCGCTCTATCCCGAAGAGCGCCTGCACATGGAAATCCAGGACCCGACGCTGAAGGACCGTTCGGGCCGGATCATCGACATCGTCGCCCCGCTCGGCAAGGGCCAGCGCTGCCTGATCGTGGCCCCGCCGCGCGTGGGTAAGACGGTCATGCTGCAGAACATCGCCAAGTCGATCGAGCGCAACCACCCGGAAGTCTTCCTGATCGTCCTGCTGATCGACGAACGCCCGGAAGAAGTCACCGACATGCAGCGCACGGTGAAGGGCGAGGTCGTCGCCTCGACCTTCGACGAACCGGCCACCCGCCACGTCGCCGTCGCCGAAATGGTCATCGAAAAGGCCAAGCGTCTGGTCGAGCACAAGAAGGACGTGGTGATCCTGCTGGACTCCATCACCCGCCTGGGCCGCGCCTACAACGCCACCGTCCCGTCGTCGGGCAAGGTGCTGACCGGCGGCGTCGACGCCAACGCCCTGCAACGTCCCAAACGCTTCTTCGGCGCTGCGCGTAACGTCGAACAGGGCGGTTCGCTGACCATCATCGCCACGGCCCTGATCGACACCGGCAGCCGTATGGACGAGGTCATCTTCGAAGAGTTCAAGGGCACGGGCAACTCGGAAATCGTGCTGGACCGCAAGGTCGCCGACAAGCGCATCTTCCCGGCCATCGACGTGCTCAAGTCGGGCACCCGCAAGGAAGACCTCATCACGCCGAAGGATCAGCTGGCCAAGACCTATGTCCTGCGCCGCATCCTCAACCCGATGGGTCCGCAGGACGCCATCGAGTTCCTGCTCGACAAGATGCGCCAGTCCAAGAACAACGGCGATTTCTTCCAGTCCATGAATACCTGATTTGTGCCCCTAACGCCTCGCGCGCGGCGCGAGGCTGCTTGAGGGGCGCCGTCATGTTTCACGTGAAACGCGCGAGGACGTCATGAAGCTGAATATCGAGATCGATTGCACCCCGGCTGAGGCGCGCGCCTTCCTCGGCCTGCCCGATGTCACCGGGCTGAACGACCACCTGGTGGCCGAGATGCAGAAGCGGATGGACGCCAATATGGCCTCCATGCAGCCCGATGAGCTGATGAAGACCTGGACCAGCTTCGGCGTTCAGGCTCAGGACCAGTTCCGCCGTCTGATGGAAGCCGCCGTAGCGGGCGCGCCCAAGGCCTGACGACTTGAGTTCCAACGCCGACACCATCTTCGCCCTGGCCACCCCGCCGGGGCGGGGCGCCATCGCCATCCTGCGCCTGTCCGGGCCAGGCGTGGACGCGGCGTTGAGCGCGCTGGGGGCAGGGGGGCTGACGCCGCGTCTAGCCGCTTTGCGCACCCTGCGCCATGACGGCGAGACGGTGGATCAGGCCCTGGTCCTGCGCTTTCCGGGGCCGAATTCCTATACCGGCGAAGACAGCGCCGAACTGCATCTGCACGGCGGTCGGGCCGTGGTCGAGGCCGCCAGCCGCGCCTTGATCGCCTTGAATGTTCGTCCCGCCGAACCGGGTGAGTTCACTCGCCGCGCCTTCCAGAACGGGCGCATGGACCTGGCCCAGGCCGAGGCCGTCGCCGACCTGATCGACGCCGAGACGACCGCACAGAAGTCTCAGGCCCTGGGTCAGTTGGACGGCGCTCTCAGCGCTGCTTACGCCGGTTTCCGTCGCGACCTGCTGAAGGCCCTGTCTCTGGTCGAGGCCGAGATCGACTTCCCCGACGAGGAGGTCCCCGACAATCTGGCCCGGACCGCCGGTCCGGTTCTGGACCAGCTGGCCGCCGATCTGCGCACGGCTCTCGCGGATTCCGACCGTGGGCGCCGGGTGCGAGAGGGCTATCGCATCGTCCTGATCGGCGAGACCAACGCCGGCAAGTCGTCGCTGTTCAACGCCCTGACGGCGCGTGAAGCGGCCATCGTCACCCCCATCGCCGGTACCACCCGCGACGTGCTCGACGCCGAGCTGATGATCGGCGGCTATGCCGTCACCCTGTCCGACACCGCCGGGCTGCGTGACAGCCAGGATGTTGTCGAGGCCGAGGGCATACGACGCGCGCGGCTGCGAGCGCAAGAGGCTGACCTGCGCCTCTGGGTTCGCGCGCCAGATAAAGGGCAGGGGGATGACCCCGCCGCGGCCTTCGCCCAGGCTGAGGATCTGCAGATCCTCAACAAGGCCGACCTCGGCGCCGCGACGCCGGTTGACGGGCTTGAGGCTCTGTCCGTCAGTACGACGACTGGGGAGGGCTTGGCCGATCTCCATGACTGGATCGCCGCCCGTCTGGCCCGCGATCTGTCGGGCGCCGATTTCCCGGCGGTGACGCGCGAGCGCCATCGTCGCCGCTTGGTCGAGGCCTTGGCGGCCGTCGAGGCGGGAGGTCGCGCGCTGGACTTGGCGCCAGAGATGGCCGGCGACGACCTGCGCCGGGCCGCCGACGCTCTGGCCCGTGTCACCGGCGCCATCGGCGTCGAGGACATCCTCGGCGAGGTCTTCTCGACCTTTTGCATCGGCAAATAGCCGCCAAACCACGGTGTTTCACGTGAAACATCGGCGTCGTTCTAGTGGCGATTTGGGCCGGGATAGACTATGTCCTCGCCCATGAGTTCCTCCCCCTCTACGACCTTCGACGTCATCGTCATCGGCGGCGGTCACGCCGGTTGCGAGGCCGCGGCCGCCTCGGCGCGCGCCGGCGCCCGCACCCTGCTGCTGACACAGAAGCTCGAAACCATTGGCGAGATGAGCTGCAACCCGGCCATCGGCGGTCTGGGCAAGGGCCATCTGGTGCGCGAGATCGATGCTCTCGACGGCGTCATGGGCCGTCTGGCCGACGTCTCGGGCATCCAGTTCCGCCTGCTGAACCGCTCCAAGGGCGCCGCCGTGCGCGGTCCGCGCAGCCAGATCGACCGTCGTTTGTACCGGGAGGCCATGCAGGCCGAGCTGGCCCAGACGCTTAACCTTTCCCTGATGGCTGGCACGGCCGAGGCCTTGATCCTGAACGGCGACCGCGTCGTCGGCGTGAAGACGGGCGAGGGGACTGAGCTTGGCGCCGGGGCCGTGGTCCTGACGACCGGCACCTTCCTTAACGGCGTCATCCATCGCGGCGAGGAGCGCATCGCCGCCGGTCGCTTCGGCGAGGCGCCGTCTGTCGGTCTGGCCGCCGACCTCTACGGCGCGGGCCTGATGATGGGGCGTCTGAAGACCGGCACGCCCGCGCGCCTGGACGGCCGCACCATCGCCTGGGATAAGTTGGAGATGCAGGCGGCCGATGACCAGCCCGTGCCGTTCAGCTTCCTGACCGACAAGATTGAAGTGCCGCAGATCGCTTGCGGCATCACTCATACGACCGAGGAAACTCACCGCATCATCGCCGAGAACCTGGGCGAGAGCGCCGTCTATGGCGGCAAGCTGTCGGGGCGCGGTCCGCGTTACTGCCCCTCGATCGAGGACAAGGTGGTCCGCTTCGCCGACAAGACCAGCCACCAGGTCTTCCTCGAACCCGAAGGTCTGGACGATCCGACCGTTTATCCCAACGGCATTTCGACCTCGGTGTCGGACGCTACACAGATGGCCTTCCTACGCACCATGCCAGGCCTGGAAGCCGTCGAAGTCTTCCGCTTCGGCTATGCCATCGAATACGACTATGTCGATCCGCGCGAACTGACCCCGGCGCTGGAGGTTAAGAAACGGCCCGGTCTCTATCTGGCCGGTCAGATCAACGGCACGACCGGCTATGAAGAGGCGGGCGCCCAGGGGCTGATCGCGGGGCTGAACGCCGCCCGCGCCGCCGCCGGTTCCGACCCGATCATTCTGGGCCGCGACCAGGCCTATATCGGGGTCATGATCGACGACCTGGTGACGCGCGGCGTCACCGAACCCTATCGCATGTTCACCAGCCGGGCCGAGTATCGTCTGACCCTGCGCGCCGACAACGCCGACGTGCGCCTGACCTCCCTCGGCATCGCCGCGGGGATCGTCGGTTCTGACCGCGAGAAAGTATGGCTGGAGAAGGCGGACCAGTTGGACCGGGCGAACCGTGTTTCACGTGAAACGCAGTTCACGCCCAAGGAGGCCGGGGCGCTGGGTATCACCGTCAACGCCGACGGCCAGCGTCGGTCGATCCGTGATCTGCTGTCCTTCCCCAATGCGACCCTGGACCAGTTCATCGCCGTCCGACCCGAGATCGCCGACTGGTCGCCCGCCGTGCGCGAGCAGGTCGAGATCGACGCCGTCTACGCCGGCTATCTGGACCGTCAGGCCTCGGAGGCCGAGGCGCTGCGGCGGGAGGAGGGGCTTTCCCTGCCTGAGGGCCTCGATTACGCCGCCATCGGCGGCCTGTCGAACGAGGTCCGCGAGAAGCTGATCCTGGTCCAGCCCCGCACCCTGGGGCAGGCGGGCCGCATCGAGGGCATGACCCCTGGCGCCCTGACGGCCCTGCTGGCCCATGTGAAAAAGGCGACGTCGCTCGCCGCAGAAGTCGAGACCATTGTCGCGTGAGCCTGGACCCCGTCGCCGCCTTCCGAGCCCATGCCGGCGCCAGTGAAGCCCAGATCGCCGATCTGACCGCCTTCCTCGCCATGTTGACCGAGGCCAACGAGGTGATGAACCTGGTGGGTCCCGACAGCATTCCTGACTTCTGGAATCGCCACGCCTGGGACAGCGCCCAACTTCTGGCCCTCGCGCCCGAGGCGCTGACCTGGGCCGATCTGGGCGCCGGCGCCGGCTTCCCCGGCGTGGTGCTCGCCATCCTGCTGAAGGATCGACCCGACGCTCACGTCTGGCTGATCGACAGCTTGGGCAAACGTTGCCGGTTCCTGGAACAGGTGGTCGAAGCCTTGGATCTGCCGGCGACCGTGATCAACGGCCGGGCCGAGGAGCAGGACGTCGAGGTCGACATCGTCACCGCTCGCGCCGTGGCGCCGATGGAGAAACTGCTGGCTTATGCACAGCCTTACTTCCAGCACGGTGCACAAGGCCTGTTCCTCAAGGGCGAGAAGGCCGAAGCTGAGTTGAAAGAGGCGGCCAAGGTCTGGCAGTTTAGAAGCGACCTCTCCGTCTCGCGCAGCGACCCGCGCGGCCGTATCGTCCACATCCGGAGTCTTCGCCGTGTCCGCTGATCGCGAGAAACAGACCCGCGTCCTGGCTGTCTCCAACCAGAAGGGCGGAGTGGGCAAGACCACGACCGCCATCAACCTCGGCACCGCCCTGGCCGCCATCGGTGAAAAGGTGCTGATCGTCGACATGGACCCTCAGGGCAATGCCTCGACGGGTCTGGGTGTTCCACGTGAAACACGCCGAGCGACGATCTATGATGTTATCGTCGACGGTCGCCCCATCGACCAGTCGGCGGTGGAAACCGCCGTGCCAGGCCTGTTCATCGTCCCCGCCGACGCGGACATGTCGGGGGTCGAGATCGAACTGAGCCAGGCGGATCGCCGCTCCTATCGTCTGCGCGACGCCCTGGCGGCGCAAGGCGGCAATGGCCATACCCGGTACGACTATGTCTTGATCGACTGCCCGCCCTCGCTGAACCTGCTGACACTGAACGCCATGGCCGCCGCTGACGCCGTTCTGGTGCCGTTGCAGTGCGAGTTCTTCGCGTTGGAGGGCCTGACCCAGCTGATGCGGACCATCGACATGGTCAAGCAGAGCCTCAACCCGGCGCTGGAGATCCAGGGGCTGGTCCTGACCATGTATGATCGCCGCAACGCCCTGTCTGGTCAGGTGGCGGCCGACGTCCGGGCCCACTTCGGCGACAAGGTCTATGACAGCGTCATTCCCCGCAATGTGCGGGTGTCGGAGGCGCCGTCCTTCGGCAAGCCGGTGCTGATCTATGATCTGAAATGCACCGGCAGCCAGGCCTATCTGAAGCTGGCGCGCGAGCTTGTGGCGCGTGAACGCCAGCGTCGTCAGGCGCTCGCCGCCTGATCGGCGGCTTTACCGATTAAGTAGAACGGAATCAGCATCTTGTCCGAACGTCAACGTGGTCTGGGCCGGGGTCTTTCGGCCCTTCTGGGAGAAAACGTCGCCGAGAGCGCGCCGGTCGACGGCGGCGCTCAGCCGACGGGCGTGCGCGCCGTGCCGATCGAGAGCCTGAAGCCCAATCCCGACCAGCCGCGCAAGCAGTTCGGCGCCGAGCACCTGGAGGAATTGACCGCCTCGATCCGCGACAAGGGGGTCTTGCAGCCGATCCTGGTGCGGGCCCAGCCCGGCCAGGACGGCATGTGGCAGATCATCGCCGGCGAGCGCCGCTGGCGCGCCGCCCAGGCGGCCCGGCTGAAATTCGTGCCCATCATCGAACGTGCGATGGACGACGTGGAGGTGATGGAGGTCGCCATCATCGAGAACGTCCAGCGCGCCGATTTGAACCCGGTTGAAGAGGCCATGGCCTATGGCTCGCTGATCTCGCGTTTCGGCCGGACCCAGGACGCTCTGGCCGGGGTGGTCGGCAAGAGCCGCAGCCATGTGGCCAACACCCTGCGTCTGCTGCAACTGCCCGACAGTGTGCTGAACCACGTCATGGAGAACCGGCTGTCCGCTGGTCACGCCCGCGCCCTGATCACGGCCCCCAACCCTGAGGCCCTGGCCGAACAGGTTCTGTCCAAGGGCTTGAACGTGCGACAGACCGAGGCCCTGGCCCGCCGGGCCGCAGACGGTCCCAAGCCGACGAAGGCCAAGCCGGTCCTGAGCGGGGAGGGCGCCGCCGACGTCGCCGCCCTGGAGCAGGATCTCGCCGACGCCCTGGGTCTGAAGGTCCTGCTGTCCGACAAGGGCGGCAAGGGTGAGCTGACGATCAAATACGGCACCTTGGAACAGCTGGACGATCTGTGCCGACGCTTGATGCGCGGCTGACGGGCCTTTCTCATCAGACCGTGCTAGGGTGCGGCCATGACTGAACAGACCGATAAGATCAGCGCCACCGAATCCCTGAAACGCGCCCTCGCGGCCAAGAAGGCTGGAGGCCCAGGCGGTCAGCCCGGCGTGAAGACGGTCGGCAAGGCGCCCGAAAAGGCCATGCAGCGTCAGGCGGCGGCGGCGAACAAACCGGCTTTCCGAAAGGCTTCGAAGCGGGGCTGATTTGAGCCTTCCTCCCCATGAGAATGGGGAGGTGGCGCGGCGCGATAGCGCCGTGAGGGAGGGGCGCTTGAGGGCTGACGTTTGCGTCGCCCCCTCCACCGCTACGCGGTCCCCCTCCCCACAAGGTGGGGAGGAAAGAGGATGCGAGCCTCAAGTAGGCGGAAGGCCGGTAGGCCCCTAAATTAAAGCCCCATGCGCTTGGCGCGGGCGGAGATTTCCAGCAGCAGGCGTTCAGCGATCAGGGCCTCGGGCAGGCCCGTGGTCTTGGTGGCGATGTCGGCCGTGTTGACGCTGTCCTGAACCTCGTCGAGCGACTCCAGTCGCCAGGCCCTGGCCTGGCGCAGGATTTCCGCTTCCTGCTTCCAGAAGACGCCGGCGGACTTGGCGGCCTCCTTGGCGCCGGCGCCGGAGGCTTGCAGGACGTTGATGCGGCGCAGTTTTCCTAGGTGGATGGCGGCCATGCGCACCGCCATGACGGCGCTTTCGCCCTCGGCCAGGGCGCGTCTCAGGCCGGACTGGGCCGGACCGGGGCGTCCGCCAAAGGCTTGCAGGGCGGCGTCCGACAGCGAGGCGTCGGGCTCGACGCCCAGATGCTCTTCCAGTTCCGGCACGTCGATGGTGCGGCCCGAACCAGGGCCGATGTAGAGCACCAGACGTTCGATTTCCTGCCGCATCAGGCCGCGTTCGCGAGGCAGGCGGGCGACAAAGCGGTCGAGGGCGTCGCCGGTCAGGCCGACCTTGTCGGCGCTCAGGGCCTCGCGCGTCATGCGGGCGACGTCGCCGACCTCGTCCTCGTAGCAGGCGATGCCGACCGCGCCGGGCGACTTCTCGGCGGCCTTGCGCAGGGCGGATTCGCGGCCCAGCGCTCCGGCCTCGATCACCAGCATGGCGTCAGGGTTGTAGCCGCCGTCGGCGTGGACGGTCAGGGCGGCGGCGATGGCCTTGTCGACGCCGGGCTTGCTGTCCGACAGACGGATGCGCACCAGGCGTCGCCCGCCGATCATGCTCAGGGCCGTCAGCGCCTCCTCCAGCTTGACCGCGTCGCCGTCGATGTCGGCCTCGGTCAGGAAGGTGACGTTGAAGGGGTCGTTCAGGTCGGGCGTGATGGCCTTGTAGAGGGTCAGGGCGCGCTCGGTGACGCCCGAGCGGTCCTTGCCGTGGATCACGGCGGCGCGGATGTGGGCGTCCGGCGACCTGAGGAAGCGGTCGACCTCGGGCCGCTTGGCCAGGATCACGCGGACACTCCCTCGGCTAGGCCCTTCAGAACAGGCTTCACTGGCCCGCCAGGGCGCGCATCATGTCGAGCCGGATCAGGCGCGCCAGATCGGCGGCGGCCCGGTCCTCGCCGTCCTGCTGGGCGGCGATGGCGGCATAGGGCTGGTCCGCGGCGGCATAGGTGGTGGTCGTGGTCTGGGAACCCTTGATCGGTTCCCCGCCGCTGACCGGGGCCAGGGTCCAGTCCGCCTTGACCGTCAGTTCATAGCGGCTGGCCGTGTCGTCGATGCGCCGGCCCAGGGGACGGCGTTCCTGACTCACATCGGTTGTCAGGCGATAGAGGGGCTGGACCGAGCCGTCCCGGCCGAAGGCGTCCTCCAGCTGCTCGCGCAGGCGATAGCCGAGGCGGTTGTCCGGCGTGGTCACGGCGATGCGCGACAGGCCCGCACCCACGCCCGTCTCGCCATAGAGAGGCGTGAAGCCGCAGCCGGACAGCAGGGCGGCGCCCGCGACGGCGATCAGGGCGAGGACACGACGCATCAGCCGGCCACCAGATTGACGATACGGTCGGGCACCACGATCACCTTGCGGACGCTGAGGTTGTTGGCGGCAAGGTAGGCCTGAACCGTCGGATTGGCGAGAGCGGCGGCCTCGACCGTGGCGTTGTCCGAACCGCGGGGCAGGACGACCTCGCCGCGGCGCTTGCCGCCGATCTGGACGGGCAGGGTGACGGCGTCGTCGGCGGCCAGAGCCGCGTCATAGACGGGCCAGGGCGCGTCCAGAACCATGCCGTCCTGGCCGAGGCGCGCCCAGGCTTCTTCGGCCAGGTGGGGGGTGAAGGGGGCGATCAGGCGGGCCATGGTCGACAGCGCCGTCTTCTTCGCCTCCCCGCCGGCCTTGTCGTGCTGACGCAGGGTCGCCAGGAAGGCGTAGAGCTTGGCGATGGCCGAGTTGAAGCGGAAGCCCTCGACGCCCTCGCTGACCGCCTTGATGGTCTTGTGCGTCTCGCGGATCAGGCTGGCGTCCACATCGGCGTTGGCGGCCGCTTCAGGATCGAAGCCGTCGAATTCGGTCCAGACGCGCTGGACGAAGCGGCTGGCGCCCTCGACGCCCCCGGCGGACCACTGGACGTCGCGTTCGGGCGGGCTGTCGGACAGGACGAACAGGCGGCCGGCGTCGACGCCGTAGGCCTCGATGATGTCCTGGGGCGCGACCACGTTCTTCTTGGACTTGGACATCTTTTCGATGTCGCCGATCGTCAGGGGAGCGCCCGTGGACAGGCGGGTGGCCACGCGCTGGCCGTCCACCGTCTCGATGCGCACGTCCGAGGGCTCGACCCAGCGCGGCTTGCCGCTGGGCTCCAGGCCTTCGTAGTAGGTCTCGTGAACCACCATGCCTTGGGTGAACAGGCCGGCGAACGGCTCCTTCACGTCCATCAAGCCGGCGTCCGACAGGGCGCGGGTGATGAAGCGGGCGTAGAGCAGGTGCAGGACCGCGTGTTCGACGCCGCCGATATACTGATCGACCGGCAGCCATTTCGATGCGGCGGCCTTGTTGATCGGCGCGTCGGCCTTGGGATCGGCGAAGCGGGCGAAGTACCAGCTGGAATCGACGAAGGTGTCGAGCGTATCCGTCTCGCGACGCGCCTTACCGCCGCACGACGGGCAGTTCACATGCTTCCAGGTCGGGTGACGATCCAGCGGGTTGCCGGGCACGTCGAAGGTCACGTCCTTGGGCAGCTCGACCGGCAGTTGCTCGGTCGGCACGGCCACGGGACCGCAGGCCTCGCAGTGGATGATGGGGATGGGGCAACCCCAGTAGCGCTGGCGGCTGACGCCCCAGTCGCGCAGGCGATAGATGGTCTTGGCCTCGCCTTGGCCGGCGGCCTCGATACGGGCGATGGCCTCGGCCTTGGCGGTGTCGATGTCCAGGCCGTTCAGGAAGTCGGAATGGAACAGCGATCCGGGGCCGGTATAGGCCTCGGTGGCCACGGCGAAGTCGTCGCCGGCGCCCTCAGGACGGACGACCGGGATCACCGGCAGGTCGTATTTGCGAGCGAAGTCGAGGTCGCGCTGATCGTGGGCCGGGCAGGCGAAGACGGCCCCCGTGCCGTATTCCGACAGGATGAAGTTGGCGATCCAGACCGGAACCTCGGCCCCGGTGAAGGGATGGACGACCTTCAGGCCCGTGTCCCAGCCGATCTTCTCGGCCTGTTCGATCTCAGCCTGAGAGGCGCCGCCCTTGCGGCATTCGGCGACGAAGGCGGCGACGCGCGGGTCGGCCTCGGCCAGCTGTTTCGAGATGGGGTGATCGGGGGCCAGGCCGACGAAGCTGGCGCCGAACAGGGTGTCGGGGCGGGTGGTATAGACCTCGACCGCGTCGTGACCGGCGGGGGCGGCGTCAGCGGCGAAGGCCCACTTCATCTGCAGGCCCCTGGACCTGCCGATCCAGTTTTCCTGCATCAGGCGGACCTTGTCGGGCCAACGGCCTTCCAGTTCCGACAGGCCGTCGATCAGATCGTCCGCATACTGAGTAATGCGCAGGAACCACTGGTTCAGCTTGCGCTTTTCGACCAGGGCGCCCGAGCGCCAGCCGCGTCCGTCGATGACCTGTTCGTTGGCCAGGACCGTGTTGTCGACCGGGTCCCAGTTGACCACGCCGTCCTTGCGATAGACTAAACCGCGTTTGTACAGCTCCAGGAACCAGGCCTGCTGCTTGCCGTAATAGGCCGGGTCGCAGGTGGCGAACTCACGGCTCCAATCCAGCGACAGACCCAATAGCTTAAGTTGGTCGCGCATCGTGGCGATGTTGGACCAGGTCCAGTCGCCGGGGTGGACGCCGCGCTCCATGGCCGCGTTCTCGGCCGGCATGCCGAAGGCGTCCCAGCCCATGGGGTGCAGGACGTCGAAGCCCTGCGCCCGCTTGTGACGCGCCACCACGTCGCCCATCACATAGTTGCGAGCGTGGCCCATGTGGATGTTGCCCGACGGATAGGGGAACATCTCCAGCACATAGTATTTGGGCCGCCCGGTGTCCTCGTTCGACACGGAAAAGGCGTCAGCAGCCGCCCAGCGGGCTTGCTGGCGGGGTTCGGCGGTCTTGGACTCGTAACGAGTGGCCACGGCGTATCCTGAGGTATCGCCTCAGGCGCGAAGCTTGAGGCGGCCCTGAGGTCTGCGTTGGGGTGGCGGAAGCGGGAAGCGGCTCTTAGCGAGCCGCGTTGGCGAGATTAAGCTGACGCGCGCGGGTCAGGATGGCGTTCTCCAGATCGGTTTCCGTCTGGGCCGCGACCGGGGCGGCGGTCCAGGCGCCGGCGGCGTCCTTGACTTCCTTGGTGACGGACACGTTCAGGGCGTCGGCGCGCAGGCGGCGATCCAGGATGAAGACGGTCGCCTTGAAACGCTCGTTCGGCGCTTGCGGATTGACGTACCAGTCATAGTTGACGACGCCGCCCCACGGGTCGGCGCTGGCCAGGGGCATGAAGGCCAGGGTGTCCAGCGTCGCGCGCCACAGATAGGCGTTCACGCCGATGCCCAGTTGGGCGTCAGCCTTGGGGGCCTTATCCTTGCTGCCGACGAAGGGCAGGCTGGAACAGCCGCCCAGCAGCAGTCCCGACGCGATAAGGGCGACCGCAGCGCCGCGAACAAATGCCATTCCGAGGTCTCCGTAAAGGTTCGAGGCCGAGGCGTGGAGCGGAACGTTGAGCGCACACGCCCATTGATCCGCGCACGTCTGCGCCGCAGTCACGCTCTATAACACGGCGAAAAGGGGCCGTGACAAGGCGAACCGCTGTTCGCAACGCCGAAGCTGAACAATTGGCGTGGTGTCAGCGCCACAGGACTCGCCAGAGTCGCGTGAAAATGCAGCGAAAGGGCCTGTGGATGGTTAGCTTGCGTTGACCGGGCGTGACGGCGGTGTCTAATCGCCCAGATAGAAACAAGCGTCGGCGTCTGAACGTCGGGCTCAAGGGTTGGAAGATGCGTATCGTTGCGATCATCGCTGCGACTGTGGGCGCCCTGGCTATCGCCGGGACGGCTCATGACGCCTCGGCTCAAGGCCAATCCCAGGCTCGGGGCCGCGCTCCGGCTGTGTCCCTGACCGAAGCCGCCCAGGCCTCGAATTCGACGCCCTCGCCGCAACGTCGCGGCCTGCGCTGGAACGACAGCGGCCGCTGGGGTCTGAACTTCAACCTCAACCAGCCCGTGGGTCGTGAGACCGACTGGGGCGACGTCGAGGCGGGCGCCTATTACCGCCTCAGCCCGCGTCTGCGCGTCGGCGCCGCCGCCAACCTGGCCTCGCCCGAGGTTGATCCGGCCCGAGCGCCTGAAAGCGCCGCCGACCGCCGCGCCGCGCCGCGCGTGCGACTGGAAACCATCTTCAAATTCTGATCGCGTCTGGCCTTAGGGCCTGAAGGCGGTCTGCACGGCGTCCACGCCCGCGATCCCGCATGCGCCTGATCCCAACAGATCAGCGTCATTGCCCGCCCGGATTCCGCCCAGGGCATAGACGGGGCAGGGGGCGTGGGTCCTCAGCGCCTTGAAGCCGTCGATGCCCAGAACCGGCTTGCGCCCCGATGCGCCGCCTGCCGGAAACACCGGCGACAGCACCAGAGCGTCCAGATCCCTCGCCGCCTTCACAGTCGCCGCCGAATGCGCCGCCCCCGTCAGCAGCCAATCGGGCCGCCGCCCCGAAAGGGCATAGGCCGCCGACAGCGCCCGTTCGGGCAGATGCACGCCGTCCGCCTCGATCCGCTCCGCCAGATCGGCGTCCAGTCCGACCAGCAGGCGGACGCCCGCCGCCTGGGTCGCCGCCCGCAGCCGCAATCCGGTCTCCAGCGCATCCGCCGCCCCGAAATGCCGGAACACCACGCCCGCGCCGACCGGCAGGCAGGCCGCAGTCTCCCACGGCCGGGGCGTGCGCGCGGGGTCGGTGAAGAAGAGCAGCGGGGGCAGGGGTCTTTTCGGCGGGCTGACAGCCGCCGCCGCACGGGCTAGAGCCGTCGCTGTCTGCCACAGCGTGCGCGCGTCTTCGGACAGGGTCATGACCGCCTCTAATCCCGCTTCCATCGTTCCGTCCATCCATGATCGCTTCGCCGCCGTGCGCCAGCGGATCGCCCAGACCTGCGTCGAGGTCCGGCGCGACCCGGCGTCCGTGATCCTGACCGCCGTGTCCAAGACCCAGCCGTCCGAGGCGCTGGAGGCGGCCCTGGCCACCGGCCAACGCGTCTTCGGCGAGAACCGGGTGCAGGAGGCGCAAGGCCACTGGGCCGAGCGCCGCGCTGTCTTGCCCGACCTCGAACTGCGCCTGATCGGCCCCTTGCAGACCAACAAGGCGGTCGAGGCGGTCGAACTCTTTGACGTCATCGAGACCCTGGACCGCGAGAAGCTGTCGGTCGCCCTGTCCGCGGCGATGAAGAAGACGGGTCGCCGCCCCCGTGTCCTCGTCCAGGTCAACACCGGCGCCGAACCGCAGAAGGCCGGCGTCCTGCCTGCCGAGGCCGACGCCCTGATCGCCGCCGCGCGGGATATTCACGGCCTCAGCGTCGAGGGCTTGATGTGCATCCCCCCCGCGGACGAGACGCCGGAACCGCATTTCGATCTTCTGGCCGAAATCGCCGCCCGAAACGGCCTGTCGGTGCTGTCGATGGGCATGAGCGGTGACTATGAAACCGCCATTCGCTGCGGCGCGACCCACGTTCGGGTCGGTTCGGCCCTGTTCGGGGAACGAAATACGCCCCTAAAACCCTCTTAAAGCGATGAAATAGCGGAGCACCCTTGGCGAACCCCTCAAGCCTCGCCATTCTCTAGTCATGGCGACCCCCAAGACGATCCTCATCATCGACGACGACGACGACCTGCGCGAGGCGCTGGCCGAGCAACTGGCCCTGCATGAGGAGTTCCGTCCCGTCCAGGCTTCCACCGCCACCGACGGGGTGCGTCAGGCGCGCGAGGTTCGCGCCGACCTGATCCTGCTGGACGTCGACCTGCCCGACATGGACGGCCGCGAGGCCTGTCGCCTGATCCGCAAGGCGGGGGTCTCGACCCCGGTCATCATGCTGACGGCCCAGTCGTCGGACTCTGACGCCATCCTCGGCCTCGACTCGGGGGCCAACGACTACGTCACCAAGCCCTTCCGCTTTGCGGTCCTGCTGGCCCGCATCCGCGCTCATCTGCGCAGCCACGAGCAGTCCGAGGACGCCGTCTTCCAGATCGGCCCCTACGAGTTCCGTCCGGCGTCGAAGATGATGCTGGACGACAAGGGCAAGAAGGTTCGGCTGACCGAGAAGGAAACCAATATCCTCAAGTACCTCTATCGCGCCGGGGCCAAGCCCGTGTCGCGCGAGGAGCTGCTGACCGAGGTCTGGGGCTACAACGCCGGCGTCACCACCCACACCCTGGAAACCCACATCTATCGCTTGCGTCAGAAGATCGAGCCCGAGCCCGGTCAGGCGCGGCTGCTGCTGACCGACGCGGGCGGCTACCGCCTCCAGCCCTGACCTTGGCCTGACGAACTGATGAGCGAGCGTCGTCCGACCCCGCCTCTGGTGGCGCTTCGGGCCTTCGACGCCGCCGCCCGTCTCGGCAGCTTCCGCGAGGCCGCCGAGGAGCTGGGCGTCACGCCCGGCGCCGTCAGCCGCCATATCAAGGCGCTGGAGATGCGGCTGGGCCTGCGTCTGTTCGACCGTTTCAACCGCTCCGTGGTTCTGACCGCAGACGGCCGTCGGCTGGCCCAGGGCGTGGCCGACGCCTTTGAACGGCTGGAAAGCGCGCTGGAGGCCGTGCGACCGGGCCGAAGCCGCCAGCTGCGGATCTCCGCCCTGCCGTCGCTGGCGGGCAAGTGGCTGTCGCCGCGCCTCCACCGTTTCAGCGAGGACAACCCTGACCTCGATTTGATCGTCTTCGCCGAGGACCGCATCGCCGACCTGTCGAACGGCGAGGCCGACGTGGCGCTCCGCTACGGCGAAGGCCCCTATCCCGGTCAGGTCGCGCGTCGGTTGATGAGCGAACGCCTGATCCCCGTCTGCGCCCCCTCTCTGGCGGCGGCGCGGTCGATGCACACCCCGGCGGACCTGCTGGGCGCCGTTCTTATCCATGAAAGCTGGCACGACCTGCCCTTCGCCGACCGCATGGGCTGGAAGGCCTGGTTCGAGAGCGCGGGCGTCGTCGATCCGCGGGTCCACAATCTGCGCGGCCCGGTCTTCAGCCACAGTCATCTGGCGCTGGAGGCCGCCCTGTCGGGACGCGGCGTGGCCCTGACCTCGGCGCCCCTGGCCGCTGACGACCTGAGGGAGGGGCGGCTGATCCAGCCCGTCGACCACGCCCTGACCAACGACCTGGCCTACTGGGCCGTGGTCCTGCCCGAACGGGCCGACGAGCCCAAGCTGCGGCGCTTCCTGAACTGGATCGAAGCCGAGGCCCACGCCAGCCCCATCGATTGATCTGAACTCACTCGACCCAGCCTAACCGTGGTTTGTCCACAGCGGGTCGATGGACCATGTTCGGTGCATTCGGATCTCCCCGCCGAAAGGACCAAGACATGAAACTCGTGCACCCCCGCGCCGACGCCTTCTCGTTTGAAGCCGTCGTCGTCTTCACCGGCAGCGTCACCCTGATCCTGCTGGGCGTCTTGGCCGGCGCCAAGCTGCTCGGCGCCGCCTGAGACGTATAGCGAAATCGGTTCAGATGCGATCGCATCTGAACTCAGATCTTCGCGCCAGACTCTTACGACAGGCGGTCGCTCCCTCGACCGCCTGTCGTCTGCTCATCTGAATTTTTCTAGACGTCCAGGTCCATCACCACGGGGGCGTGGTCGCTGGGCCGTTCCCATTCGCGCACCGTATCGAGAATGCGGGCGCTGCCCTTGACCACGGCGGGCGTCAGGCCCGGCGAGGTCCACAGGTGATCCAGCCGCAGGCCCCGGTTCGACACGCGGAAGTCCTTGGCGCGATAACTCCACCAACTGGCCAGCTTGACCGGGTCCGGGATCTGATCGCGCACCACGTCGGCGAACCCACCGGCGTCTTGCAGACGACGCAGGGTCTCGATCTCGCCCGGCGTGTGGCTGACCACCTTCAGCATGAACTTGTGATTGAAGACGTCGTTGTCGCCCGGCGCGATGTTGAAGTCGCCCGCCAGGATCAGGGGCCGCTGCTGGTCGCGGGTCTTTATCTCCGCGGTCAGCCGCTCATAGAAGTCCATCTTGTGATCGAACTTCGGGTTCAGCTTGCGGTCGGCAATGTCGCCGCCGGCGGGGATATAGAAGTTCTGCACCTCGACGCCCTGGATCAGGCCCGAGACGCAGCGGCCATGGCCTTCGCGGCAGACGTCGAGCGCAGGGCCTTCACCGTCGAGAATGGGCAGCCTGCTGGCGATGGCGACGCCGTGCCAGCCCTTTTGGCCGCGGATCTTCAGATAGGGCAGACCCATCTGTTCAAAGGCTTCCCGAGGGAACTGGTCCTCAGTGCACTTGATCTCCTGCAGGCACAGGACGTCGGGCGCGTATTCGGCGACGAAGCGGGCGACTTGGTCGACGCGCAGGCGGACCGAGTTGATGTTCCAGGTGACGATGCGAAGGCTCATGGCCCGGCCTTAGCATGGTCGCGACCAGAAAAAAGCGCCCGGAACGGGTCCGGGCGCTGAACAAGTTCGTCTCTCTCGCCGCCGGGAGGGGATGATTCCATGGCGGACAGAACGACCGCCGTCGTTCCTGTGCTTAAAGTGTCACAGCCGAGAAAAAAGTCAAATCAACAAAATACGTCAAGGCTGTGCAGGCCGCGTGACGCTCGCCTTAGTTGCGGCTGGGGCGGCGCGTCGGATCGCGCAGCTGGAACAGGCTGGCGGCCAGACCCGAGGCCGGCTGCAACGAGGTCAGCTGGATGCGGGTGCGCGACCCTTGCGCGTCGGTGATGCTCCATTCCTGAAGCCGCAGCGGCGATCCGGCGAAGGCCAGGATGACCGAACCCTCGTTGGGCTTGGAGGCGTCGCGGGCGGTGATGGCGAAGGCGCCCGACGCCATGCGGGTGACGCGGTCGACGCGGACGCCCTGGTCCAGACGGACCTCGCGGGCCAGGAAGGTCGACAGCGGCGTGGCCGCCAGCGGCACCTGACGGAAGACGTTCAGGCGCGGATCATAGCGTTTGACGTTGTTGCCGTCGGCCACGACCAGCAGGCCCGCCGGCTCGGTATATTCGAACCGCATCTTGCCGGGGCGTTGCAGCCAGAACTTACCGGTGCGTTGCTGGCCGCCCGGTCCGGTCTCGATGAAGTTCCCTTGCGCCGCCGTCAGGCCGGTCAGATAGGCTTGGGCTTGACGCAGGGTGGCCTGGTCCGCGGCGGACAGGTTGGACTGGGCCGAGGCGGGCGCGGCGGCCACGATGGCCAATGCGGCGGCGCTGAAACCGAAAGCGCGGCGTGAAATCGTCATGTCTTGTCTTCTCCCGTTCGGGATGAGGGTTCGGATGGTCATCAAGCCGCAGGCAGACGGCGACCCCATGACCCCAGCCTGACCATATTTCGGCGCTCCGATGAAGCGGTGTTCATTGTCTTAGGGGTCCTATCGCTCGCGACGCGGTCGCTCGCTGCTTGAGGACGAGGGCGTTCAACGGGCGTAGGTCGCGTGTAGTTCCGTTCAACCGAGCTGACTTCGGCGCTGAAGCAGCGAGCGACCGCGTCGCGAGCGATAGCGCCCGGCAGCGAAGTTGCCGCTTCGGCGCAGCCGACGAGGTCAAGGAGGAGGACCGGCCAGGATATCCCGCTTCCCGGCGTGGTTGGCGGGGCTGACGACGCCTTCCTGCTCCATGCGTTCGATCAGGGTGGCGGCGCGGTTGTAGCCGATCTGCAGGCGGCGCTGGATGTAGGAGGTCGAGGCCTTGCGGTCGCGGGTGACCACGGCCAGGGCCCGGTCGTAGAGGTCGTCCCCGGACCCGCCGCCGTCCTCGTCAAAGGCGCCGTCGCCGTCTCCGTCCGGCTCGTCGGTGATCAGGTCCAGATAGTCGGGCTCGGCCTGGCTGCGCAGGTGCTTGCACACCTCCTCGACTTCCTGGTCGGTGACGAAGGGGCCGTGCAGGCGGGTGATGCGGCCGCCGCCGGCCATGTAGAGCATGTCGCCCTGACCCAGCAGCTGCTCGCCGCCCTGCTCGCCCAGGATGGTGCGGCTGTCGATCTTGGACGTGACCTGGAAGGAGATCCGGGTCGGGAAGTTGGCCTTGATGGTGCCGGTGATGACGTCCACCGACGGGCGTTGCGTCGCCATGATCAGGTGGATGCCGGCGGCGCGGGCCATCTGGGCCAGACGCTGGACCGCGCCTTCCACGTCCTTGCCGGCGACCAGCATCAGGTCGGCCATCTCGTCCATGACCACGACCAGATAGGGCATGGGCTCGGGGCGGATCTTCTCGCTCTCGTAAACCGGACGGCCCTGCTCGTCGAAGCCCGTCTGGACCGTGCGCTCGAAATGCTCGCCCTTTTCCTGGGCCTCGCGGGCGCGCTCGTTGTAGCTGGCGACGTTGCGGACGCCGAGCTTGGACATCCGGCGATAGCGGTCCTCCATCTCGCGCACGGTCCACTTCAGGGCCACGACCGCCTTCTTGGGATCGGTCACGACCGGCGCCAGCAGGTGCGGGATGCCGTCATAGACCGACAGCTCCAGCATCTTGGGGTCGATCATGATGAAGCGGCACTCGGCCGGCGTGTGGCGATACAGGATCGACAGGATCATGGCGTTGACCCCGACTGACTTGCCCGAGCCGGTGGTGCCGGCGATCAGCAGGTGGGGCATGCGCGCCAGGTCGGCCACGTAAGGCTCGCCGCCGATGGTTTCGCCAAGGGCGAGCGGCAGCAGATGGCTCTTCTTGTCGTATTCGCCGGAGGCCAGCAGGTCGCGTAAGTAAACCGTCTCGCGCTTGGCGTTGGGCAGTTCGATGCCGATGGCGTTTCGGCCCTGAACCACGGCGATGCGGCAGGCGCGGGCCGACATGGAGCGGGCGATATCGTCGGCCAGGGCCACGACGCGGCCATGCTTCACGCCCGGCGCGGGGACCAGTTCGTACAGGGTGACGACGGGGCCGGGGCGGATCTGATCGATGGCGCCGCGCACGCCGAACTCCTGCAGCACGCCCTCCAGCATCTTGGCGTTCTGCTTCAGCGATTCCTCGTCGACCGCGCCGACGCGCTGCTGAGGCTTGGACAGGATGCCGAGCGAGGGCAGGTCGAAGCCGTCGCTGGGTTCGAACTCGAAGGTCTGCTGGTCGGCGTCGCGGGCGGGACGGGGCGCCTTGACGGCGGCGACCTTGGGCTCGGCGGCGCGGGTGGCGCCGCGCGCGGACGGCGGCGCGATGGGGGCGACAGGGGCGGCGTCCTCCCACGGCGGGACCGAGGCTCCGGGCGCCTCGTCGTCGGCATAGGGATCGGCGGCGTAGGGATTGTCCTCGGGCGCATAGGCGGCGGGTGCGGCTTCCGGCTCAGGCGCGCGGCGAGGCTTGCGTGCAGAGGGAGCGGCGGCGGCCTCGGCCACGATGCGGGCGTCGCCCTTGAGGCCGGCTTTTGAAGGCGTCTTGACCTTGGCGGGGCGGTCGGCGCGATGGGCGGCGTGCTTTTCGGCGGCCCAGCCGGCGGTGTCGGTGAAGTCGCGCAGGCGCAGGCCCACGGCGTAGCCCAGGGCCCAGAGGCCCAGGATCAGGAACAGGCCGCCGGCGATCCAGCGTCCGCCGGGAATATGCAGGGCGGCGAGGCCTTGGGCCGACAGGCCCGAGACGCCGTCGCCCCACAGGCCGCCCAGACCGGCGGCCAGCGGCCACTTGGCGGGCGCGGCCAAGGCCGACAGCGCCGCCGACAGCAGCAGGACGCCGGAGATCGCGCAGAAGACCTTGAAGGCCGTGGGCTGAAGTCGGTGTTGCAGGGCGTCGCCGATGGCTGTGGCCAGCCCGAAGGCGATCAGCAGCAGGACGGCGGGCCAGGCGGCCAGGCCCAGAGACTGCATCATCAGGTCGGCCAGGGTCGCGCCCGTTCCGCCCAGCCAGTTGGTCGGTCCCTGCGTCGAGGCGGCGTTCCAGCTGGGGTCCGCCGGGTTCCACGAGATCATGGCGACCAGCAACAGGGTCGACAGCAGGGCTTGCAGCACGCCGCGGAAACGCACGGCGAAGGGCGCGCCCCAGACGATGCGGGCGGTGGACCAGGCGCGTTGGCCGAGCGCGAGGGCGGCGGACATGAAGGCGAACCTCAGAAGACTAGGCCTCCCTTGTCGCGCGACAGGGTTAAGGGGCTGTTTACCAGCAGCCTAGTGGCGAGTGGTTAGTGACGAGTGGCGAGGGATGTCGACAGTCGCGGCGGGACCTTTTCGTCACCCGCCACCCCTCACTCGCCACTTTGTCCCACTGGACGCGAGCCCTGATCGGCGCGACAGAAGACCCATGGCTGACACCGACTACGACATCATCATCGCGGGCGCGGGACTGGCGGGGGCGACCTTCGCCCTGGCGGCGGCGCAGGGCGGGTTGAAGCCGGTGCTGGTCGATCCCCAACCCTTCGACGCCCAGCTGGCGCCGACCTTCGACGGGCGCTCGACCGCCATCGCCTATTCCACCTTCCGCATGCTGGATGCGCTTGGCCTGGGCGAGAGCCTGCGGCCCCACGCCTGCCGCATGGATCGCATTCTGGTGACGGACGGCAAGCGACCGGGCGCCGCCAGCCGCCCGCCGTCGCCGGCCTATATCCGCTTCGACGCCGACGAGATCGGCGACCGCAACGGCGGCGAGCCCCTGGGCTATATGCTGGAGAACCGCCGCATCCGTACGGCCTTGGCCGAGGCCGTCACCGCCGCCGGGATCGAGGTCCGGGCGCCGGCTTCGGTGGATGGCGTCGAGGTCGGGCCGGGCCTGGCGACGGTGACGCTGAAGGACGGCGCGACCATCAGTGCGCCTCTGGTCGTCGGCGCCGAGGGGCGCGGCTCGACCGTGCGCCGTGCCGCCGGCATCGACACCTTCGGCTGGGGCTATGGTCAGAGCGGCGTGGTGGCCACGGTCAGGCTGGGTCGCGACCACGGCAATGTCGCCCATGAATATTTCCTGCCCGACGGGCCTTTCGCCATCCTGCCCCTGACGGAGCAGCGCGCCAGCCTGGTCTGGACCGAGAGCACGCGCCGGGCCGAGGCGCTGAAGGCCGCCTCGGACGAGGCTTTCCACGCCCATCTGATGCGGCGCTTCGGCGAGTTCCTCGACGGGGTCGAGGTCGTCGGGCCGCGCTTTGTCTATCCGCTGTCCTTGCAGCTGGCCGAGAAGCTGACCGCGCCGCGCATCGCCATCCTGGGCGACGCCGCCCACGGGGTGCACCCGGTGGCGGGGCAGGGGCTCAACATGGGGCTGAAGGACGCCGCCGCCCTGGCCGAGGTCCTGACCGACGCCGTGCGGATCGGCGAAGACATCGGCTCGGAGCTGGTGCTGGAGCGCTACGCTCGCTGGCGCCGCTTCGACAATGCGGCGCTTGCGGCAGGCTTCGACGGCTTCGTGCGGCTGTTCTCGAACGACCTGGCGCCGGTGCGGCTGGCGCGCGATCTGGGCATGGCGGCGGTCAACCGCATCGCCCCCCTGCGCCGCGCCTTCATGCACGAGGCGGGCGGGGCGACGGGGGATTTGCCTCGCCTCTTGCGAGGCGAGAGCCTCTAAAGCGAAGAGGCCCTATCGCTCGCGCCGCGGGCGCTCGCTGCTTGAGGGCAGGTCGGCGCAGCAGATGATCAGTCGTGAGTGTGCAGCAGGACGTCGCCGCCGTCGCGGCGGTCGGCTTCCTCGACGGCGCAGCGCAGGGCCGAGGCGCGGGTCTGGAACAGGCCGAAGAAGAGGCCGTCCGAGGAGGCAAGGCGCCAGACCCGGCCCGCTCTCTGGATTTCGAACAGGACGGGACGGGGCGGCGAGGCCAAAGGCTGGGCGGTCATGACCTGGGCTCGGCGTGGTTCAGGCGGTCCGCCTGACGCTGAAGCTGGCGGGCGATGCGCAGCGCCGCCTCGCGGTCAGGAAAGGGCCGCGTGGCGCAGCTGTCCAGGGTGACGCACCAGCCGCCGTCGCGAGCGACGACGCCATAGGTGCGGCTGCTGTGGGGCACGGCCTCGGCCTGAATTTCAGGGACGCCGGCGTCGGGATAGCCGCTCATCATCGCGAGCGGCTCCGGTCGGCGGGGTCGCGCGGGGTGCAGCCGAGATAGAGGGTCAGAACGGTCTGGGTCATGCGCCAGACGCTGGCTGTGGCTCCAGGCGGGGCGGCGCGGTTGAGGGACTGGTTCAGCAGGGCGCGGCGGCTCATGGGAGGTCTCCTTCAGAGGCTGAAGAAGACGCCCAAAACGCATAAGGGCGCGATGAGGAAAGCGGGCGCCCGCCTAAGCGCGGCGTAAACTCGGTTCCCCTCGCCTCAGTCCAGCGGGCGGGCGTCCTCGACCAGCATGATCGGCACGCCGTCGCGGATGGGGAAGGCCAGCTTGGCGCCGGCGGAGATCAGCTCGTTGCGTTCGCGGTCAAGGGTCAGGCGACCGCGCGTGACCGGGCAGACCAGGACCTCCAGCAGGCGGGGATCGACAGAAACGGGGGTGTTGAAGGCGTCGCTCATCATCTTTGTTTCCTATCGCTCGCGCCGCGGGCGCTCGCTGCTTGAGGAAGTGGCTTCTTAGGGGGCTATCGCGCTTCGCGCTACTTGAGCACCGGCGCCTACTGCATCGCCGGGCCGTCGTCGTCGCCAGGGTCCGCGGCGTCGATGCGGAGCAGGGCGGTCAGGGCCTCGGCGCGATTTTCCAGCGAAGGGGCCTCCAGCAGGGCCTGCTTTTCGGGCGGTTCGAAGGGCAGGGCCATGGCCAGGCTGTTGATCAGGGCTTCCTGAGGCGCGATCTCGGCGGTGTCCCAGTCCACGTTCAGGCCGCGATGCTCCAGATAGGGGCGCAGGGCGTCGAGGAAGTGGTCGCGGTCGAAGTCGGCGGCGGGGTCAGGCGCGCGCAGATCGGCCTCGAACGGGGCGAAGTCGGCGTGGACCTGACGATAGGGCGTCTTGACGGGAAGCTCGCTGCTTACGCGGAACCGGCACACCCCGGTCAGGGTGATCAGATAGCGGCCGTCCGAGGTCTCGTTGAAGCTGGTGATGCGACCGGCGCAGCCGACGCGGGCCAGCGGCGGCTGGGGGTTGTCCAGCCCGGTCAGGGGCTGGATCAGGCCGATGATCCGGTCCCCGGCCATGGCGTCATCGACCATGTTCAGATAGCGCGGCTCGAACACGTTCAGCGGCAACTGGCCGCGCGCCAGCAGGATCGACCCCGGCAGAGGGAAGACCGGGATCACCTGGGGCAGTTCAATCGCCTTGATATAGCCCTGGGCCATCGCCGCTCTCCGATCAGGCGAACAGGATGGAGGACAGGCGCCGGCGACCGTCGCGGGCGATCTCGCTGGCGCCGCCGGCCGCGTCGAAGACGACCAGCAGCTGCTTGCGCGCCGCCTGATCGTTCCACTCGCGGTCGGCCTTGACGATGGCCAGCAGCTGATCGACCGCCCCGCCCAGATCGCCCGCCGAAGCCAGGGCCAGGGACAGGTCGTAGCGGGCTTGATGGTCGTTGGGATCGGCGGCGATCCTGCCTTCCAGTTCCGCCGTCGCGCCGGTCGGGGCCGAGGCGGCCAGCGACAGCTGGGCGCGGACGCTCTGCACCATGGGGTCGGTGGAGTCGGCCGGGGCCATGGCGATGGTCTGGCGCGCCTGTTCCGTGTCGCCCTCGGCCAGATAGACGCGGGCCATGCCGGCGATGGCCTTGGGGTTCTCGGGCTCGATGGTCAGGACATGGGCGAAGGCCTGGGCCGCGCCGCCCAAGTCGTTGAGGCCAAGGGATTCCTCACCCAGCGACAGCAGTTGCTCGACGTCGGTGTTGACGCCGGCGCCGCCGGTGAGCTTGTCGATGAAGGCCTTGATCTGGCTCTCGGGCACGGCGCCCTGGAAGCCGTCGACCGGCTGGCCGTTGACGAAGGCGTAGACGGTCGGGATCGACTGGACCCGCAGCTGGCCCGCATAGGCCGGGTTGGCGTCGACGTCGATCTTGACCATCTTGACCGCGCCCTTGGCGCCGCGCACGGCCTTTTCCAGCGCTGGGCCCAAGGTCCGGCACGGGCCGCACCAGGTGGCCCAGAAGTCGACGATGACCGGCTGATGTTTCGAGGCCTCGATCACGTCGGCCATGAAGGAGGCGTCCGTGCCGTCCTTGATCAGGTCGGCGGGCGGGTTCAGCGTCGGGTCGGCGAAGGTCATGATCGGGTCCGCATCTGGATCGAAGAATCGTAACGGATCAGATGGCGTCGGGATGCCTCGCCATCAAGCGTTGAAATGGACGCAGTCGGCGCCGCGCCGCGAGGCTTGGGACCCGGGGAGGAAAAAACAGAGTCCAATTCGTCTGAATCGTCTGAAATCGGCCGCCGCGCGGCCCGCCATGAAGGTCGCCATAGCAGGGGTCTGCGTCATAAGGGGACGCGCGGGCGGGAAACGGACCCGAGGAATGTCCGTTGAGGGTGCTGAAATCGCCTTTGCTTTCACGGGCACCCAAAGGCCGGCGCTTGGATTGACATCTTCTCTAAAGGGTGAGTTCCTGTTCAAATCAAAAATCGGCGAACGCTGGTCGCCGAAGTGGAGGTCGGTCGATGCGCATCGGACTTATGACAACAGTAATTGCTCTGGCGGCTTCGTCTGCCGCGATGGCTCAGGATTCGGTCCCGCCCGGGCCACCCCAACAGATTGTCCCGCCACTAACTAATTCTGCCGCCAGGCAATCCTTGGACGAGGCGTTAGCGGAGCGCAATTACGCTCAGCGAGTCCGCTTTTTCCAAACTCGCCAAGTAGAGCGCTGGGAGCGCGCAGAGCGCCTGTCGGAGATGGCGAACGCTGGTCAATGCAACGAGGCCGTCATCATCGCGAAAGAGGAACGCGACACTGCTATGGCCGATAGACTCGCGGACGCCTGCTCGCCCCGGCGCCGTTAGGTTTTTAACTTTTTCGCCCGACTCGAGAACGTCAGCGGCGCTTGTTTGCTAGGTGGCTAGCGTACGCTGGGTGGGAACTTATCGGACCAGACCTTCATCTGCTTGCGCATCCAGCCAGCGAGAACCATGAAGGCGACCGAAGCCAAAGCCCCGGTTGCGCAGAAGAGCGAAGCAAGCCTGTCCCCATCGCGCAGGAAGGCGATGGCTAGAAAGGCCGAACCTGCAAGCACCAGGGCTCCCAAAAGCTGAAAAATGCGGGCGGTGATCGAGAAGGTTTTTAGCATACCAGCAGCCAAGGCGATTTAGCCAACGTCTGCAATGGGTCAAAGCGGACATCACCTGCTCTGCCGATAGTAGACGCTTCTGCGGCGTTCAGGCGGCCAGCCGCGCCTCGTCGGGGCGCAGGGTCAGGACGCGGACGCCGTTGGATGTGACGGCCACGGTGTGTTCGAACTGGGCGGAGAGCTTGCCGTCGGTGGTGACGACGGTCCAGCCGTCGTCCAGGGTGGCGACGGTGCGGCGGCCCTGGTTCAGCATGGGCTCGATGGTGAAGACCATGCCTTCGCGCAGCCTCAGGCCGCTTCCGGGCTTGCCGAAATGCAGGACCTGGGGCGCTTCGTGCATTTCCCGGCCGATGCCGTGACCGCAGAAGTCGCGGACGATGGAATAGCCGTTGCGGGTCGCGTGGCGTTCGATGGCGTGGCCGATGTCGCCCAGCGTGGCGCCGGGACGGACGGCGCGGATGCCCTTCCACATAGCCTCATAGGTGGTCTGGACCAGACGGCGGGCGGGGCGGGCCACGTCGCCGATCAGATAGGTCTTGCTGGAATCGGCGATGAAGCCGTTCTTCTCCAGGGTGATGTCCAGATTGACGATGTCGCCGTCGCGCAGGATCTCGTCCTTTGACGGCACGCCGTGGCAGACGACCTGATTGCGCGAGCTGTTGAGCACGAAGCCGTAGCCGTACTGGCCCTTGCTGGCGGGGCGGGCGTGCAGCTGATCGACGATGAAGGTCTCGACCAGGGTGTCGATCTGCAGCGTGCTCAGGCCCGCCAGCGTCAGGCCGTCCAGATGGGTGAAGACCGAGGCCAGCAGGCGCCCGGCCTCGGCCATCAGTTCGATCTCGGCCGGGGTCTTGGTCATGCGGCGGCGGCCGAGAGATCGGGGGCGCCGACGCCCGCCGCCTTCAACTCGCGCGCCATCAGATCCTGAAAGGAGAGGCCGGGGTTCAACTCGCCCAGCATGCCGATCCTGATCCAGAAGGCGGCCTGGGCGTTGATCGAGCGGCACGAGGCCTTGCTGGCCCGGCGCAACTGCTCGTGCAGTTCGTCCTCGATGTTGACGATGCCCATGGGACGGTCCTTCATATACGTTTCGTATATGAACCATACAGGAGCAGACTAGGGTCAGTCCAGAGCGTCGAAGTCCACGACCAGGGGTTCGCGGTCCAGCAGGGTCAGGACGCGGCGGAAGGCGGCCTGATCCAGAGCGGTGGTGGCGGTGTTGGTCAGGGGGTGGAAGTTGACGATGTCGGCGTCCCACAGGCGCTGATCGAGGACGAAGGTCACGCGACGGTCGCGGTCGTTGATCAGGCCCAGCGCCGTGACCGAGCCGGGGCGGACGCCCAGCGTCTCCCACATCAGGGTCTCATTGCCGAAGGAGAGACGGTCGGAGCCGAGCGTCCGGTGGGCGCGTTTCAGGTCGATGACCGTGTCCTGGGCCGCCGAGATCAGCCACAGCCGGCCCTTCTTGTCCTTGAGAAACAGGTTCTTGGTGTGCAGGCCCGGCAGGTCGGCCTTGAGGTCCAGCCCCTCCTCGACGCGGAAGACGGCGGGGTGGTCGTGGGTGGTCTGGGCCACGTCGTTTTCGGCCATCCAGGCCAGCAGGCGGGCCCGGTCATAGGCGGGGTGGGGG
>NZ_JACARP010000271.1:0-300 GCF_013386595.1 Brevundimonas sp. P7753
CAATATAGTGTGCATACCCGCACACTTCCGTCACCAGAACCGGTAATCCAGAAACGATAGCTTCCAGCAGAACAATCCCAGCCGCTTCCTGGACCGCAGGATGGATCAGTATATCGGCTGCAGCCATCAGCTCGGCAACGTCATCTCTGCCTGAAAAGAACTGCACGTTATCTGCAATTCCAAGCTGCCGCGCCCTGGCTTCGAAACGGCCGGGTTTATCCTGCCCTACGACCAGAAAACGCGTTCTTTTGCGCAAGGTTTCCGGCAACACGGCTATCGCCTCCAGCGAAAGAAACACGC
>NZ_JACARP010000272.1:0-319 GCF_013386595.1 Brevundimonas sp. P7753
TTCATGGGGCTGACTGGCGTGGGCGATCTGCTGCTGACCGCCACCGGCGATCTGTCACGCAACCGCACGGTCGGGATGCAGCTTGCGCAGGGCCGCACGCTCGACGACATCCTGCACAGCCTCGGTCACGTCGCCGAAGGCGTGCGTTGTGCGCGTGCCGTTGCGGCGCTCGCGCGCGCCAAGGGCGTGGACATGCCGATCACCTTTACCGTCTGCGAAGTCCTGTTCGAAGGGCTTCCTGCTGCGAAGGCGGTCGAGCGTCTGCTGCAGCGCGACGCCAAATCCGAATCGGCACGCTAGTCACGCCGCAATCAAGGGG
>NZ_JACARP010000273.1:0-487 GCF_013386595.1 Brevundimonas sp. P7753
CAAACGCCTGCCGGGCTAGCGGTTGCACCACCGCCCGAGCCGACTCCGGCAACAGCGCAATGGCTGCCGGCATATCGCCTGCCACCACCCGCGACGCACTACCGGCCACCTGCGACCGCCACTGAGCCTCCACGCTCGCCCCCAGCAATTGCTCGCTGTGGCTGCTCAACAACGCGCCATACACACCAATCGCCAGCATGATCGCGCTGAAGCGCATGGTCGTACTCATGCCCGACGCCATGCCGGCACGGTCGCGGCATACGCAGGCCATGATGTTCTTCTGGGTGTCGCCATTGAGCAGGCCCGCACCGGCCCCCGTCACGGCAATCGCCAGGGCAAAGGGCAGGTAGCCGCCCACATTGACCGCCCAGGCGCTCAGCAGATGGCCGCAGCCCAACAGGGTCAAGCCGATCGCCATCATCGTCGCCGCCGCAAAACGCCCGGCCAGGCGCGCGCCGATGCGGGGGCAAATCAGCATGGTCAAGGC
>NZ_JACARP010000274.1:0-436 GCF_013386595.1 Brevundimonas sp. P7753
ATCAGACAGATGGCCGCGTGCCCGGAAACTGGCCGCACGCGGTCTGATACTCAGAGTGACGCCCGCCGCGGAAGATTCCCTCCAAGCGCCTGAGTACAATGGCCTTTTGCGTACCTCTACGAGGATGTTACCGATGTTGCGCACCGATACCGCCGTCACGATTTACCGCAAGGACTACACCGCGCCCGCTTTCCGCATTGACGAAGTGGCCCTGGAGATCGATCTCGTGCCCGAGCGCACCCGCGTCGTCAACCGCATGCGCATGACGCGCACGGATGCCGGCAAGCCGCTCGTGCTGGCGGGTGAAGGGCTCGAGCTGGCGGGCGCGACGGTCGACGGCAAAGCGCTGTCCGGCCTGCAGGCCTCCGACGACACGCTCACCATCGAAGCCGTACCGGCCGATGTTGGCACCAGCTTCACGCTGGAACTCACCACC
>NZ_JACARP010000034.1:0-35695 GCF_013386595.1 Brevundimonas sp. P7753
GACCGGGAATACGCCGCCGTCGCCGCCCGCTTCGGCCAATACGCCTCGGGCGCAGAGAAGCGGGTGCAGGAAGTCACCGCCGCCAACGGCTCGACCGTCTATCGCACCACCTTCACCGGCATGAGCCGCGACCGCGCCGTCGCCTTCTGCAACGCGCTGAAGGCCGCAGGCCGCGACTGCATCGTCCGCTAAGACGAGCGGGAAAGTAGACGCATGACCTCCGCCGCCATCTACGGCTGTTCCGGCCACAGGCTGACGGCGGAGGAGCGCGCCTTCTTCGCCGAGACGCGACCTTGGGGCTTCATCCTGTTCCGCCGCAACGTGGACACGCCCGATCAGGTCACGGCCCTGGTTGAGGATCTGCGCGACAGCATCGGCCGCGCCGACGCCCCTGTCCTGATCGACCAGGAAGGCGGTCGTGTGCAGCGCCTCGGCCCGCCGCACTGGCCCAAGTATCCGCCCGGTTCGGCCTATCTGAAGGCCGTCAATGATCCGATGGCGGCGCGCGAGCTGGTGCGTCTGGGGGCACGTCTGATGGCTCACGACCTGCGTGAACTGGGCATCACGGTCGACTGCGTGCCGGTGCTGGACGTGCCGGTGCCGGGCGCCCACGACATCATCGGCGACCGAGCCTATGCGCAAGACCCCGCCACCGTGACCCAACTGGGCCGGGCGGCGGCGGAAGGCCTGCTGGCGGGCGGCGTCCTGCCCATCGTCAAGCACATCCCCGGCCACGGCCGCGCCTTTGCCGACAGCCACCACGACCTGCCGGTGGTCGAGACCGATCTGGCCACGCTGGACGCCTGGGACTTCGCCCCGTTCAAGGCCCTGTCGGACATGCCGATGGCCATGACGGCCCATGTCGTCTTCACCGCCGTCGACGCCAAGCGCCCGGCCACGACGTCCAAGAAGGGCATCCGCCTGATGCGCGAGCATCTGGGCTTCTCCGGCCTGATCATGTCCGACGACCTGTCGATGAAGGCCCTGTCGGGGACTCTGACCCAGCGCGTCGAACAGTCGCTGAAGGCCGGCTGCGACGTCGTCCTGCACTGCAACGGCGACCTCGACGAAATGCGTCAGGTCGCCGAAGGGACCGGCAAGCTGAAGGGCGAGGCCAGACGCCGCGCCGAGGCCGCGCTGAACCGCATCGTCCACACGCCCGAGCCGCTGGACGTGGCCGAGGCCCGCACCCGGCTGGAGGCGGCCCTGAACGGGCGCTTCGACGCCGCCAAGGGGCCGGACGTCGGCGAGGCGCAGGCGTAAAAGATGGATCAGGCGTTCCATCCCAATCTGGACTTCGCCGCCGTCGCTGACGCAGACGCCACAGAGGCCTTCGTCGTCGATCTGGAGGGCTATGAAGGACCGCTGCACGTCCTGCTGGCGCTGGCGCGCACGCAGAAGGTGGACTTGCTGAAACTGTCGATCACCAAGCTGGCGGAACAGTATCTGGCCTTCGTTCACGAGGCCCGGCGGCGCAACTTCGCCATGGCGGCGGACTATCTCGTGATGGCGTCCTGGCTGGCCTATCTGAAGTCGCGCCTGCTGCTGCCGCGCACCGAAAAGGGCAAGGCCGAGGAGCCTCCGGCGGAAGAAATGGCCGCCGCGCTCGCCTTCCGCCTGCAAAAGCTGGAGGCTATGCGCCGCTCGGTCGAGGCCATCACCAGCCGCCCGCAGCTGAAGCGCGACGTCTTCACGCGCGGCGACCCGGAAGCGACCGTCATCATCCCCTCGGATCGCGTGGACGCCAGCCTCTATGAGCTGATGGCGGCCTATGTCGCCCAGCGTCGGCGCGAGGAGCGCCGCAACTATGCGCCCGGCCAGCGGGTCGAAGCCTTCCAGCTGGAGGCCGCGCGCGACTGGCTGCGCTCCATGATGCCGCGCCTGGCCGACTGGACCCCGCTGGATCAGGTCGCGCCGGCCCGCGAGGACGAAGACGGGGAGGGGCCCAGCCAGGCCAGCTATACCGCCTCCACCCTGTCGGCCAGCCTGGAACTGGTGAAGGAGGGGGCCATGGACGTGCGCCAGTCCGAAGCCTTTGCCGAGCTCTTCCTCAAACGTCGGGGCCTCGGCCAGCCGCTGGAGCTGACGCCGTGAGCATTCAGCATCCGCTCATCCCCGCGGAGGCGGGGACCCAGTGCTTTGGCCAGGGTCGAGACCATTTGCAGTATTTGACGCGCAGGTCGCTTGGCCGCAGCCGCGCCACTCAAACCTGGGTCCCCGCCTCCGCGGAGATGAACGGGTATTTCTATGTCTAATCTCGTTTTCACCCCCGACGACGCCGAGATCGAACGTCGCGTCGAGGCCCTGCTGTTCGCCGCCGCCGCCCCGCTGTCGGCAGCCGAAATCGCGCGCCGTCTGCCCGAGGGCGCCGATACGGGCCGGGCCATAGCCGCCCTGCGCCAACGCTATCAGGGACGCGGGGTCGAGCTGGAATGCGTTGCCGACCGCTGGCGCTTCCGCACCGCCCCCGATCTCGCCTTCCTGATGACCGAGGAGCGCGACGAACCGCGCCGCCTGTCCAAGGCGGCGCTGGAGACCCTGGCCATCATCGCCTACCACCAGCCCTGCACCCGCGCCGAGGTCGAGAGCGTGCGCGGCGTCTCCCTGTCCAAGGGGACGCTGGATTTGCTGCTGGAGATGGACTTCGTTAGGCTGCGCGGGCGTCGGCGCACGCCGGGTCGTCCCGTCACCTACGCCACGACCGACCGCTTCCTGGAGCATTTCAGCCTGGCCAGCCTCTATGACCTGCCGGGCGTGCAGGAGATGAAGGCGGCGGGCCTGCTGGACCTGTCGATCCCGGTCGGCTTCGAGGTGCCCGATCCCACCCGCAGCGGCGAGAGCGAAGGCGAGGACCTGCTGACGGCGCTGGACGACGGATCGCCCGAGTTCGCCCAGGATTTCGTCAGTGCGGACGGCGACTGACGGCCCCGGCAGCGACGCATCGCCACGCCTGTTTGCTGCTTAAGCGTAAGGTGCTGAAAAACATAAACTTAACTAAGGGTTGGCGTGCCTTGACCTGAAGCCCCCCCGGCTATAGGTTCCGCGCCGAATTCAGACCCGTTCCGGCCCTATGTCGGATGCTGAGCGAATAGGCCCATGTCCCCGATGACGGAATCGCGCGAAGAGGCGATGAAACGCCTCAACGACAGCGCATCCGCGCTGGAGGGCAGGACCAAGGTCGAGCAATCGGCCGAGTTCGCTGCACACGCGGTGACGGGGCAGGCCTACAAGATCATCGCCGAGCTGCTCGGCGGTGTTTTCGTTGGTCTGGGGCTCGGGTTCGGCTTCGACCGCTTGTTCGGTACGAGCCCCTGGGGCCTTTTGGTCGGAGTCCTTCTGGGCTTCGCCCTGGCGATCTACATGGCGCGCCGGACAGCCAATCGGCTGATGGCGCAGGCCCTGGCGGCAGGTGTGACGGCGAAACCCGTTCCCTACGTCGAGGCCGGCGAAGAAGAAGACTAAGGAGCGAAAGGCCCGTGGCCGATCCGATTCATCAGTTCCAGATCACGCCGCTGCCCGGCCTCGACTTCGGTGAAGTCACCCTGCCGGTCATTGGTACGGTCCACCTGGCCTTCACCAACTCGCACCTGGCGATGACCCTGGCGTTTGTGCTGGTGATCGCCTTCCTGCAGGTCTCGACGTCGCGCGCCCAAGTGGTGCCGAGCCGTCTGCAGGCTGCGGGCGAGACGATGTTCGGCATGATCGACAACCTCGCTCAGTCGATCATCGGCCACGACGGCCGCAAGTATTTCCCGTTCGTCTTCACCCTGTTCATGCTGGTTCTGATGATGAACCTGCTGGGCATGTTCCTGACGTTCACCGCCACCTCGCAGCTGGCCGTCACCGCCACCTTCGGCGTTCTGACCTTCGCCCTGGTGGTCATCATCGGCATCGCCAAGAACGGTCTGGGCTTCTTCGGCCTGTTCTGGC
This sequence comes from Brevundimonas sp. P7753, assembly GCF_013386595.1. Classification (NCBI taxonomy): domain Bacteria; kingdom Pseudomonadati; phylum Pseudomonadota; class Alphaproteobacteria; order Caulobacterales; family Caulobacteraceae; genus Brevundimonas; species Brevundimonas sp. P7753. The sequence goes on from NZ_JACARP010000034.1 coordinate 3,931, forward strand.
CGACCAGCGCGCCCTTGCTGCTGCGTCCGGTCGTCGGCCTGATCGAGTTCTTCTCCTTCCTGCTGCGTCCCGTCACCCTGGCGCTTCGTCTGTTCGGCAACATGCTGGGCGGTCACGTGGCGCTGAAGATCTTCGCCGGCTTCATCGTCTCGCTCATGGGCGTGGCGCTGGCGGGCGGCGTGGGCCTGTTCGCCCTGCCGGTGGCGGCGCTGTCGCTGGGCATGGTCATCGCTCTGACCGCGCTTGAGTTCCTCGTGGCCTTCCTTCAGGCCTTCGTTTTCGCTGTTCTGGCCTGCATCTATCTCAATGATGTGGTCAACCTGGGTCATGGCCATTAAGGCTGCGGACCAGTACTAACCCCACCCTCCAAACGCTCCAAGAATTAGGAATATCATTATGGAAGCTGAAGCCGCCAAGTTCATCGGCGCCGGTATCGCCACCATCGGTATGGTTGGTTCGGCTCTGGCCGTCGGCAACATCTTCGGCCAGTTCCTGGCCGGCGCCCTGCGCAACCCGGCTGCCGCCGCGTCGCAAGTCGGCAACCTGTTCGTGGGCGCCGCCCTCGCCGAAGCCCTGGGCATCCTGGCCTTCGTGCTCGGCATCCTGATCTGGCTCGGCTAAACCCGAACACTTGATCAGCGGCGGCGCGCCTGACCGGCTGCGCCGCCGCATCTGCTTTCGCGACGGATAATCATGGCTGCAACCCCCTCTGCTCCGCCCCCGGTCCTGCCGGTGGAACAGGCCGTCGAATACGCGGCCGAAACCGGGCACGTGCCCGCCAACGCGGCTGCCGCCGCTGCCGAGCATGACGCCGGCGGACTGCCGCAGTTCGAGTTCCAGCACTGGGCCGGGCAGGCCGTTTACCTGCTGATCCTGTTCGCTATTCTTTATGTGCTCGTCGCCAAGGTCTTCGCGCCGCGTCTGCGCCGCGTGATCGACGAACGGGCCGAGACCGTTTCTTCCGCCGTCGCCACCGCGCGCTCGGTTCAGACCGAGGCCGCCGCCCAGGCCGAGGCCGCCAAGGCCGACCTGGAGAAGGCCCGCGCCGACGCCCGCGCGACCGCCGCCGCCGCCAAGGCCCGTGTGACTGCTGAAATCCAGGCCCGTCAGGCCGAGGAAGAAGCCGCCGTCGCCGCTCGCGTCGGCGAGGCCGAGAAGGCCATCGCGGCCACCCGCGACGGCGCCATGGTTCACGCTGCGGCGATCGCTTCGGACACCACGCGCGCCATCGTCGAGCGTCTGACCGGCAAGGCCCCGACGGCCGCCGAGGCCGACGCCGCCGTCAAGGGAGCCGCCTGATGAACATGTTCTTCGATCCCCATTTCTGGGACGTCAAAACCAGCGCGGAACTGTGGGTTCTCGTCGGCCTGCTGATCTTCATCGCCATCGTCGTCGCCGTGGGCGTGCCGAAAATGGTCGCCAAGGCGCTGGACGACAAGGCCGCCAAGATCCAGTCGGAACTGGACGAAGCCGCCCGCCTGCGCGCCGAAGCCGAAGCCATGCTGGCCCAGATCCGTCTGGAAAAGGCTGAAGCCGAAGCCCAGGCCGCCGACATGCTGGCGACCGCCGAAGCCGACGCTCGCCGTCTGGAGGCCGAAGCCAAGGTGCGTCTGGAAGAGGCCCTGACCCGTCGCCAGGCCCTGGCCGAGCGCCGTATCGCCCAGGCCGAGGCCCAGGCCACGACCGAGGTCAAGGCCGCCGCCGCTGAACTGGCCGCCAAGGCGGCTCAGGACATCCTGGCCGCCCGCCTGGCCGCCGCCACGACCGACCCCTTGATGGACGCCGCCATCGCCCAGATCGGCGACAAGCTGAACTGATCGCGGTCACAGCGACAACACATCAGGCCCCGCCGGCGACGGCGGGGCCTTTTGCGTTTCAGCGGAGCGCCGCAATCAGTGAGCGGGCGCGCCGTGGATGAAGCCGGCGGCGCGCTTCTCGCGCGCTAGCAGCCGGGCGAAGACATTGCCCATCACCCCGCCGAAGATCATGTGGGTGATCAGCATCCAGCCGAAGGTGCCGAAGCCCGCGCTGCCGGAGAAGGTGCGCGGATCGCCCATCATGGTGATGATCAGCATCATCGCCACCCAGGCCGCCACGGCGAACAGGATGCCCTTGGTCTCAGGCGTGTTGGTGGGCAGCCGGGCATAGATGACCGCAAACAGCGGCCCCATGATCAGCGAACCGATGACGAAATGGATGGCCCAGCCCGCCGCCAGATTGCCGCCCAGTCCGAACATGCGGGCGACGACTTCAGGGAAGGGATCGAAGACCTTGGCGAACAGCAGGTTCACCGCCTCAAGAATGGAAACCGCGACGGTCGCTATGAAGCCGGCGACGATTCCCTGTTTTACGCGTGACATCATGAGAAAAGCGCCTCCCAACGCCATCTGCCTTTTGACTACGCAGGGGGAAGCATACGCCGTTCGGCGCTCAACGGGCTGATCCGCCGTTCACGTTACCGTGTCTTATGAAATGTGGCTTTTTAGCGGAAGAGCTTGCGGAAAAAGCGACGGATGCGCTTTCGGGCGCGGATCAACTGCCGCGACGGACGTTTGCGCAGCACCACCTTCTCGGCGCGCAGGGCCTGCTGCCAGAAGACGGGGGCGATCTCCGGGTTCTTCCGCATCAGGCGGCGGAAGGGATAGACCCACTTCGGCCGAGCGTATTGAGCGCGGATGAACTGCCGCTTGGCCCACCACGAGTTGCGCAGCAGCAGCACCAGGCCCAGGGCGATGACCGGGACGCCGCCCGGACCGGGCAGGGGGGCGATCAGGATGCCCAGGCCGATGATCAGGAAGCCCAGCGCCATCATGCCCAGCCGTTTCGCACGACGCAGCAGTCCAGGCCTCTGACGAGGCCGGCTGTCGGCGCGGAAGGGGATCAGGGCGAGGGTCACAGGCGTCACAGTCGGGGAGGAGGCAGGGGGACAACGCCTCCGCGTGCGGCGCGCTCCTTCCTCGCGGAAGTTCACGCTTAACGTGGCGATGCTGTCACACTCTTCTAGACACGCGCGACAAGGCCGAACCGTGGCGTGGGGGTGAAGCTTTCGTTAGAGGCGCAGAAACGCAAAACGCCGTGTCCCGAAAGACACGGCGCTCTACTTCAGATCGGGTATCGCGAGTCCTACTCGGCGGCGATGTTCGAGCCTTCCGGGGCGGACCAGCGCAGACGCGGCGAACGCGCGGCGCGGGTCTCGTCCAGACGCCGCAGGGGCGCATGGAAGGGCGCGCCCTTGAAGCGGTCGACGTCGCCGGCTTTGGCCGCCTCGGCCAGCAGGCGCATGGCGTTGATGAAACGATCCAGCTCCTGCTTGGATTCCGTCTCGGTCGGCTCGATCAGCATGGCCCCGTGGACGACCAGGGGGAAGTACATGGTCATCGGGTGGAAGCCCTCGTCGATCATCGCCTTGGCGAAGTCGAGCGTGGTGATGTCCGTGCCCTTCAGCCACTCGTCGTCGAACAGGGCTTCGTGCATGCACGGTCCCTCGGGGAAGGCGGCGCTCATCAGGTCCGACAGGCGGGCCTTGATGTAGTTGGCGTTCAGGACGGCGTCCTCGGCCACCTGACGCAGGCCGTCCGAGCCGTGCGACATCATGTAGGACAGGGCGCGCACATACATGCCCATCTGCCCCTGGAAGGCGCACAGGCGGCCAAAGGCCTGGGCCGCCTCGTCTTCCTCACGCTCGACCAGCTTGTAGCCGTCGCCGGTGTTCACGACCCAGGGGGCCGGGGCGAAGGGGGCCAGGGCTTCCGACAGCACGACCGGACCGGCGCCCGGACCGCCGCCGCCGTGGGGCGTCGAGAAGGTCTTGTGCAGGTTGATGTGCATGGCGTCCACGCCCAGGTCGCCCGGGCGCACCCGGCCGACGATGGCGTTGAAGTTGGCGCCGTCGCAATAGAAGTAGGCGCCCGCTTCGTGGGTCAGGCGGCTGATCTCCAGGATGTCGCGCTCGAACAGGCCGCAGGTGTTCGGGTTGGTGACCATGATGGCCGCCACGTCCGGACCCAGCTTGGACGCCAGGTCGGCCACGTCCACGCGGCCGTCGTCGGTCTGGGCGACCTCGACCACCGAATAGCCGACGAAGGCGGCGGTGGCCGGGTTGGTGCCGTGGGCCGAGGTCGGGACCAGGACCTTGCGGCGCTGCTCATGCTCGCCCTTGGCTTCGTGGGCGGCGCGGATGGCCATCAGACCGCACAGCTCGCCGTGCGCGCCCGCCTTGGGCGACAGGGCGACGGCAGGCATCCCCGTCAGCGTCGTCAGCCAATGGGCCAGCTGGTCCATCAGCTCCAGCGCGCCCTGAACCGTCGATTGCGGCTGCAGCGGGTGGATGTCCGAGAAGCCCGGCAGACGCGCCATCTTCTCGTTCAGGCGCGGGTTGTGCTTCATCGTGCACGAACCCAGCGGATAGATGGCCAGGTCGATGGCGTGGTTCTTCTGCGACAGGCGCACATAGTGGCGCATCGTCTCAGGCTCGGAGAGACCCGGCAGACCAATAGGATCGCGGCGGACCAGATCACCGAGGTCCGAGCCGTCAGTCTTGGGCTTGGGCAGGTCGACCCCGGTCTTGCCCCAGCCTTCGCCTTCAAAGATCAGGTGCTCGTCCTGCAACAGGCCGCGCGCGCCCGTCAGGGTCGGGTGCTTGTAGTCGTTGTCCGGCAGGGCGTTCGGGGCGGTCGGACGGCCGACAGTGTTCATCGTGCTCATGGTTCCAAACTCCCTTTAGGCGGCCAGGACCTTGGCGAGCGCACCCGCCAGGATCTTGATGTCGGCGTCCAGCGTGGTCTCGGTCGCGGCGACCAGCAGGACATCGTCCAGACCCGCTTCCGGGGCCAGACGGCTGTAGGGCACGCCGGCCAGGACGCCGTTGTCGGCCAGGGTCTGCACCACGTCAGCGGCGTTCTTGGGCAGCTTGACCGCGAACTCGTTGAAGAAGCGCGGGGTCAGGACCTCGACGCCGGGAATGGCGGCCAGGGCGTCGCGCGTGGCGACGGCCTTTTCGTGGTTGAGCAGGGCCATCTGGCGCAGGCCCGTCTCGCCCAGCAGGCTCATGTGAATGGTGAAGGCCAAGCAGCACAGGCCCGAGTTGGTGCAGATGTTCGACGTGGCCTTGTCGCGGCGGATGTGCTGCTCGCGCGTGGACAGGGTCAGGACGAAGCCGCGACGGCCGTCGGCGTCGACGGTTTCACCGCAGTAACGGCCGGGCGTCTGGCGCAGCAGCTTCTCGCGCGTGGCGAACAGGCCGATGTAGGGGCCGCCGAAGTTCAGGGCGTTGCCGATCGACTGGCCTTCGGCCGCGACGATGTCGGCGCCCATTTCGCCAGGCGACTTCAGCAGGCCCATCGACACGGCTTCCGTGACCACGACGATCAGCAGGGCGCCGGCGGCGTGAGCGGCCTCGGCGATCTTGGTGACGTCGGTGGCGGTGCCGAAGACGTTGGGGGTCTGGACGACGACGCAGGCCGTGTCCTTGTCGATGGCGGCGATGACGGCGTCTTCGGCGTCAACCGCAGCGGTCAGGGCCTGGGTCTCGACGCCGACGGCGTGGACGACGGTTTCGGTGGCCTTGACGTAGTGGGGATGCACGCCGCCCGAGATGACGGCCTTGTTGCGGCGGGTCACGCGGGTGGCCATCAGCACGCCCTCGGCCATGGCGGTCGAACCGTCATAGAGCGAGGCGTTGGCGACCTCCATGCCGGTCAGGTTCGCGACCTGGGTCTGGAACTCGTACAGGTACTGCAGGGTCCCTTGCGCGATTTCCGGCTGGTAGGGGGTGTAGCTGGTCAGGAACTCCGACCGCTGGATCACGTGATCGACCGTGGCCGGGACGTGGTGCTTGTAGGCGCCGGCGCCGCAGAAGAAGGGGACGGTCGAGGCCGTGGCGTTCTTGCCCGCCATGGCCGAGAGGGCGCGTTCGACCTCCAGCTCGCCCGCCACGCGGGGCAGGTCGACAAAGCCGTCGCGGCGCGCGGCCTGCGGCACGTCGATGAACAGGTCGTCGATGGATTTGACGCCGATGGCGGCCAGCATGGCCTCACGGTCGTCGGGCGTCAGGGGGAGGTAGCGCATTCGTTTATTCCGCTCATCCCCGCGGAAGCGGGGACCCAGGTTTAAGCTTCAAACACCGCTGCTTGATCCCAAAGAACTGGGTCCCCGCTTCCGCGAGGCTGAGCGGAGAAGGCGGGAGCCTTAGAGGGTGGCGAGGAAGGCGTCGTAGGCGGCCTGATCCATCAGGGCTTCGACCTGCGAAGCGTCCGAAATCTTGATCTTGGCGAACCAGCCTTCGCCTTCGGGATCGGCGTTGACGGTTTCCGGAGCCGAGGCCAGGGCGGCGTTGCCCTCGACCACTTCGCCCGAGACGGGGGCGTAGACGTCCGAAGCGGCCTTGACGCTTTCGACCACGGCGAAGCTGTCGCCCTGGTTGAAGCTCTTGCCGGCTTCCGGCGTCTCGACGAACACCACGTCGCCCAGGGCGTCAGCCGCGTGCTTGGAGATGCCGACCGTGGCGACGTCGCCGTCGAGGCGAACCCACTCGTGATCTTTGGTGAAGCGCATGTGTCTGATCTCTCAGGCTTTAGGTTTGCGATAATAGCGGGTGGCCACGAAGGGGGTGGCGACGACTTCGGCGGCGGCGGGTTTGCCGCGCACGATGACTTTCAGCTCCGTTCCCAGTTCGGCGAAGGCCGGCGGGGCGTAGCCCATGGCGATGTTGCGGCCCAGGGTCGGCGAGGGGCCGCCCGAGGTGATGACGCCGATGACGTTTCCGTCCATGTCGGCGATCTCGGCGCCTTCACGGGCCGGAGCGCCTTCCTTGACGTGCAGGGCGATGCGCACGCGCGACGGGCCGTCGGCCAGTTCCTTGAGGATGCGCTCGGCGCCGTTGAAGTCGGCGGCTTCCTTGCGCGACTTGGACAGGGCGAAGGTCAGGGCGGCCTCGACCGGGCTGGTCGTGGCGTCCACGTCGTGGCCGTGCAGCGGCAGGCCGGCTTCCAGACGCAAGGAGTCGCGAGCGCCCAGGCCGATCGGCTTCACGCGGGCGTCTTCCAGAATCGTGTTCCAGACGCGCTCGGCGTCGGCGTTCGGCACCGAAATCTCATAGCCGTCTTCGCCAGTGTAGCCCGAGCGCGAGACGAAGCAGTCGACGCCGAACAGCATCAGGCGGGCCGAATCCATGAAGCCCATCTCGGCCAGAGCGGGTTCGTGCTTGGCCATGACCTCGGCGGCTTCCGGCCCCTGGATAGCCAGCAGGGCGCGGTCGTCCAGGAGGGTCAGCTTGGCGTCGCCCGCCAGATTGGCGTTCAGGAAGGCGAAGTCGGCGTCCTTGTTGCCGGCGTTGACCACGACATAGAGGCCGTCATGGTCGGGCTTGCCCGCCATCAGGTCGTCCATGATGCCGCCCTCGGCGTTCAGCAGCAGGGAATACTTTTGCTTGCCGGCCTTCAGGATTTCATAGTCGCCAGGGACGAAGCGCTGGAACTGCGCAATCGCGTCGGCGCCGGTGATCTTGGCCTGGCCCATGTGCGAGACGTCGAACAGGCCGGCGTGTTCGCGGGTCCAGCGGTGCTCGGCCAGGACGCCTTCGTACTGGACCGGCATGTCATAGCCGCCGAAGCCGACCATGCGGGCGCCCAGGGCGCGATGCGCCGCGTTGAGGGGGGTGGTCTTCAGGGCCTGGTCGCTCATCGAGCATCCTCCGGTCGCGGGTTGCGGCGATAGCTTCGCCGTCGTCGCGCCCCCGCTGTCCTGAAGCCTGAGAGATTCCGACTGTCGCCCAGGTGGCGAACAGCCTTGCTCCGTCGGCGCGCCCATGAATCCCGGGAAGGGGGGGCGACTTTCCAGCGTCCGTGCGCCCTCGCGGTCCTTTTGCCTGAGCGTTTCCGGGGCGGTTGCGCCTTCGGCCCCGACAGCCGTTACACGACCGCCGATCTCTCCCGCGAGAGCGCTCGACCTAAGGCCCCGACTCCGGGCCGAAGTCAAGCGGCGCCGGACTTGCCGTGTACGATCCGAAAGGCCATGAGGAGCCGAACTGCTCTCGTGACAGGATTGAAGGCCGCCATGACCGCCCGTACCGACCTCGCCGCCCACCTGGCCTCCCTCGCTCTGCCGCAGGCTCTGAGCCAGACTCTGACGGCCGCCGCCGCCGCCTGTGTCGAGATCCGCAAGATCGTCTCGGGTGGGGCCCTGGTCGGGGCCCTGGGCGCATCCGGCGTCGTCAACGTCCAGGACGAGGAGCAAAAGAAGCTCGACGTTATTTCCAATGACGTCCTGACGGACATGCTGCTGGCCTGCCCGGCCGTGGCGGGCGTGGCGTCGGAAGAAATGGACACGGTCCAGCCGGCGGCTAACCCGGCGGGCGAATACCTGGTCCTGTTCGACCCGCTGGACGGCTCGTCCAACATCGACATCAACGCCCCCGTCGGCACCATCGTCTCGGTGCTGAAGGCGCCCTCGGCGACGCCGACCGAGGCCGACTTCCTGCAGTCCGGCCGTCATCAGGTGGCGGCGCTCTATGCCGTCTATGGCGGCCAGACCATGCTGGTGCTGACCACGGGCCAGGGCGTGGCTGGCTTCACCCTGTCGCATGACGGCCAGTGGCTGATGACGCACGAGCGGATCACGGTCCCGGCGGACACCAAGGAGTTCGCCATCAACATGTCGAACCAGCGCCACTGGGCCGAGAGCGTGCAGCGCTACATCGACGGCTGTCTGCAGGGCGCGGACGGCCCTCGGGGCAAGAATTTCAACATGCGCTGGGTCGCCGCCATGGTGGCCGACGTGCACCGCATCCTGATGCGCGGCGGCGTCTTCCTCTATCCGTGGGACAAGCGCGAACCCAACAAGCCCGGCAAGCTGCGCCTGATGTATGAGGGCAACCCCATGGCCTTCCTGATCGAACAGGCGGGCGGCAAGGCGACGACGGACGGCAAGCAGGCCATTCTGGACGTGCCCCCGACCGAACTGCACCAGCGCATCCCTGTGGCCCTCGGCTCGGCCAACGAGGTCGATCAGATCGCGGCGGCCTGAGCCATGAAGCTGCGCTCTACAGACGCCCTTCTGGTCATCGACGCCCAGAACGACTTCTGCGAGGGCGGCGCCCTGGCGGTGCAGGGCGGGGTGGGGATCATGCCCCTGATGAACCGACTGGCCGAGCGTTTCGACACCGTGATCGCCACCCAGGATTGGCACACGCCGGACCAGATCAGCTTCGCTTCCAACCACGACGGGGCGACGCCCTTCACCGAGATCGAGGTCGCCTACGGCCCGCAGATGCTGTGGCCGGATCATTGCCTGCAAGGCTCAAGCGGCGCGGACTTCCATCCGAACGTCGCGCCTGCGGTTCAAAAGGCTCTGGCCGTGGTCCGCAAGGGCTACAATCCTGCGGTCGACTCCTATTCCGGCTTCTTTGAGAACGACCATCGCACCCCCACGGGTCTGGCGGGCCTGCTGCGTGACCGGGGCGTGACGCGCGTCTTCCTGTGCGGTCTGGCCTACGACTACTGCGTCCGCTTCACCGCCGAAGACGCGGTGCGCGAAGGCTTTGAGGTCGTGGTGATCAAGGACGCCTGCCGGGCGATCGCGCCAGAGACGGCGACTGCGGCCAAGGCGAGCTTTGAGGCGCTGGGTGTGGTGGAGATCGAGGCGGCGCTGCTGCTGGTCTAAACCCCCACCCTTTTTCGTCATCCCCCGGTCTCGCGCCGCTGCGCGGCTTGCCGGAGGATGACGAACGGAAGGTCAGTGCGCCGCCGCGTAAGCCTCGACCTCAGCGATCCGCGCCGCCTTGTCGGGCGCGCTCAGGAAGCTGCCTTCGAAGCTGTTCTTCGCCAGCAGCACCACCTGTTCACGAGTCAGGCCCACGGCCTTGGCCAACTGGATGTAGTTGGCGTTCACATAGCCGCCGAAATAGGAGGGGTCGTCCGAGTTCAGGGTGACGTGCAGGCCGCGGCGCAGCATCTCGGGGACCGGGTGGTCCTTCAGGTCCTTGACCACGCACAGCTTCAGGTTCGACAGGGGGCAGACCGTCAGGGTCATCTGCTCGGCGGCCAAGCGCGCGATCAGGCCCTCGTCCTCCATCGAGCGGTTGCCGTGGTCCATGCGGTCGATGTGCAGCAGGTCCAGGGCCTCATGCACATAGGCGGGCGGGCCTTCCTCGCCGGCGTGGGCGCACAGCTTCAGCCCCAGGTCGCGGGCGGCGGCGAAGACGCGCTGGAACTTGGCGGGCGGGTGGCCGACCTCGGACGAATCCAGCCCGACGCCGATGAAGTGATGCAGATAGGGCTTGGCCATTTCCAGCGTGGCGAAGGCCTCGTCTTCGGACAGGTGGCGCAGGAAGCTGAGGATCAGGCCGCTGGTCACACCCAATTCGGCCTGGGCGCGGTCCATCCCTGCGATCAGGCCCTCGACCACCACGCCGAACGGCACGCCCCGGTCGGTGTGAGTTTGCGGGTCGAAGAAGATCTCGGCGTGGCGCACATTGTCGGCGGCGGCCCGCTGGAAATAGGCGAAGGCCAGATCCTCGAAATCCTTGCGCGTCAGCAGCACGGCGGCGCCCGCATAGTAGATGTCGAGGAAGTCCTGAAGGTTGGAGAAGTCATAGGCCGCGCGCACGGCCTCGACGCTGTCATAGGGGATGGCGACGCCGTTGCGCTGCGCCAGTTCGAACATCAGTTCCGGCTCGAGCGAGCCCTCGATGTGCAGGTGCAGTTCGGCCTTGGGCAGGCCGGCGATGAAGGAGTCGAGGGACATGGGGGAGGGCTCCGTAGCGTGGCTCCGACCTTAGCGAAGCCACGCCTCCCCGTCATCCCGGCCAAGTCTCGCGGAGCGAGGCGCTGAGCCGGGAGCGCCCAAGACGGGACATTCAAAGGGTCGGGCTTCCGGCGGTCCCGGATCGGCCCTGCGGGCCGTCCGGGATGACGTCGGTTGGGAGCCTACATCCGCTCGGGCGTCTCTATCCCCAGCAGCTCCAGCGCCGTCTCCAACTGGTGCAGGCTGGCGGCGGCCAGGGCCAGGCGCGAGCCCTTGGTGGCGGCGTCCGGCGCGACCAGGATCGGGCAGGCGGCGTAGAATTTCGAGAAGCTCTGCGCCAGGCGATAGGCGTGTTCGGCGATCAGGTTGGGCGCCCGCTTGTCGTACGCGTCCGCCGTGGCCGCGTCGAAGGCGTCCAGCGTCAGGGCCAGGTCGCGCTCGGCCGCTTCCTCGATGAGGATGGGGGCGATCTCGACGCCCTGCTCCGCCGCCTTGCGCAGCAGGGATTTCACCCGCACGGCCTGATACAGCAGATAGGGGCCGGTCTTGCCCTCGAAGCTCATGAAGCGGTCGAGGTCGAAGACGTAGCTGGTGGTGCGGTTGTTGGACAGGTCGGCGAATTTCAGCGCGGCCACCGCCACCTTGCGGGCGATATCCTCGAACTCTTCGGTCGGCAGGTCGTCGCCCAGCTTGGCTTCGTGCAGACGCTCGCGCGCCTTTTCCGTCGCCGTGTCGATCAGGTCGCGCAGCTTCAGCACGCCGCCCGCGCGCGTCTTGAACGGCTTGCCGTCGGCGCCGTTCATGGTGCCGAAGCCGAGGTGCTCCAGTGACTTCTCGGGCGCGTATCCGGCTAGGTAGGCGGCGCGGAAGACCTGCTCGAAATGCTCGGCCTGACGCTCGTCGACGACGTAGAGGATCAGGTCCGGATCAATGGACTTGCGGCGGTCCAGGATCGTGGCCAGGTCGGTCGTGCCGTACATGGCCGAGCCTTCCGAGCTGATGACCAGCAGGGGCGGGGGCGACGGGGCCTCGACCACCGAGCCGTCGGCCAGCTTCTTCTTGCGGGTTTCGCCGTCGCGGGCGACGTGGATCACCTGGGCGCCGGCGTCCTCGACCAGCAGGCTCTTGGCCTTCAGGTCGGCGATCATCTCGGCCATCAGGGGATCGGCGTCGCTCTCGCCGTTCCACAGGTCGAAGTCGACCGACAGGTCGTCATACTCGCGCTTCAGCGCCTCGCGGCTGACGGCGACGAAGTGCCGCCACAGGGCGCGATAGCCGGGACGGCCGCCCTGCAGTTCCGCCGTCGCCTTGCGGGCGCGGTCGCGGAAGGCCGGGTCTTCCTTGGCCTTGCCGGCGGCCTGGGGATAGAGGCGGTCCAGGTCGGCCAGGGTGACAGGCGTTTCGGCCGGGAAGGGACCGTCGCCCTCGACCATGAAGGCGTCGGCCAGACCTTCATCGCCGCAGGCGGTGATCAGCAGACCCATCTGGAAGCCCCAGTCGCCAAAGTGGGCGTCGCCGACGACGTCATCGCCGCGCAGGCGGAACAGCCGCTTCAGGCTCTCGCCGATGATGGCGCTGCGCAGGTGGCCGACGTGCATCGGCTTGGCCACGTTCGGGCCGCCGTAGTCGATCACCACCTTGCGCGGCTCGACGCGCGAGGCGCCGGCCAGGGCTTCGTCCGCCGCGACCTCGGCGGCGCGCTGCGCCAGGGCCGCGTTCGACAGCTTCAGGTTGATGAAGCCGGGACCGGCCACCTCGACCGACGACAGGCGCGAATCATGGCTCAGGCGCTCGGCCACCTTGCCGGCCAGTTCGCGCGGATTGGCCTTCAGCGCCTTGGCGGCGGCCAGGGCGCCGTTCGACTGAAAGTCGGCCAGGTCGGGGCGGTCGGAAGCGACGACGCGGGCCAGGCTTGCGTCCACGCCTTCGGCGGCGAAGGCGGCGGCGACCGCTTCGCTGAGAGAGGTCTTGAGATCGGTCATGTGCTTAGGGGTTCGGTTGGGTCTGGCCGGCGGTGACGCGGAAGCGGCTGCCCGAGCGGTTGAACTCGGCCATTTCAGGCGTGACGTCGAAGCCGATCAGGACCTCGAAATTACTACCGGCCGTGGTGGCGTCGGCGCGCGGGATGACGATGGACTGTTCCTGCTGGACCGAGGCCGTGGTCTGGCCCTCGAAGTTCACCGGCAGGTCGAAATATTCCTTGGCCAGAACGGCGCTGTTGCGCTCGGTCACCGCCACCCAATAGCGATAGGTGCGGGCGTCGCCGCTGGCCTGCGGCCCCTTGCCGAGGTTGAACAGGACGTTGAAGTCCAGGCGGATCGGATCGGCGTCGCGATAGACGCAGTCGGCGGTCACGCCTTCGATTTCGCCCGTGAAGCCGACGCCGGCGATCGAGGGCCGCTGATAGTCGGCCAGTTCGACAAAGCGGGCGGCGTCGTACAGCACCTTCACATAGGGGCAGGGACCGGCGTTGGCGCGGCGGTTCAGCGGCGCGATCCGCATCGGGCGCGCTTGCGGCGCTTCCTGCTGCTGTTGCTGCTGACCGGGACGTTGCTGCCCGCCGAACTGGGCGGAGGCGGCGGTAGGAACAAGCGCGGCTGTCACGGACAGGGCGGCCAGGGCAGTGAAGACGCGACGCATCAATTTCATTTCCGGCAAGCGAAAGGGAGCGCGCGACAGTCGGCGCCGACCGCTGCACGCTTGATGCTGATAGCGGCTAAAGCGAGGCGCGGCAAACGCGACCATGCAGCCGGTGGCGGTAAGGGCCTCGAACGACTAGGTTCCGGCCCATGAACGCGCCCGTCTCGCCCTCCGCCCTTGATCCTCGTCCGCTGAATGTGCGCCTGGCCACGCCCCGCGGCTTCTGCGCCGGGGTGGACCGGGCCATCCAGATCGTCGAGCGCGCCATCGAGAAGTTCGGCGCCCCCGTCTATGTGCGCCACGAGATCGTCCACAACCGCCACGTCGTCGAGCGGCTGAAGGGCATGGGGGCGGTCTTCGTCAAGGAACTGGACGAATGCCCCGACGACCGCCCGGTGGTGTTTTCGGCCCACGGCGTGCCCAAGTCGGTGCCAGCGACGGCGCGTTCGCGCGAACTGCTGTTCCTCGACGCCACCTGCCCCCTGGTGTCCAAGGTCCACGTCGAGGCCGAGCGCCACCATGACCAGGGACGCCACATCATCCTGATCGGCCACGCCGGCCACCCCGAGGTCGTCGGCACCATGGGCCAGCTGCCGCCGGGCGCCATCAGCCTGGTCGAGACGGTGGCGGACGCCGAGACCTTCCAGCGGCCCGGTGATCAACCCCTGGCCTACGCCACGCAGACGACGCTGTCGGTGGACGACACCGCCGACATCCTGGCGGCGCTGAAGCGGCGATTCCCGGAACTGCCGGACCCGCACAAGGAAGACATCTGCTACGCCACGACCAACCGGCAAGAGGCGGTCAAGCGTCTGGGCGAAGGGTGCCAGCTGGTGCTGGTGGTCGGGTCCAAGAACTCGTCCAACTCTGCGCGCCTGGTCGATGTGGCGCTGAAGGCCGGGGCGGGCGACGCGCGCCTGGTCGATGACGCCGGCGACGTGGACTGGTCGTGGTTCGACGGCGTGACCACGGTCGGCGTCACCGCCGGCGCCTCGGCGCCCGAGCCGCTGATCGAGGCCCTGATCGACGCCATCCGCGCCCGATTCGACGCGACCGTGACCGAGGACGACGGCGCCCGCGAGACGGTCTCGTTCAAGCTGCCGCGCGCCCTGACGGCTTAAGATCGTTCCATCACCAGACAGGTCGAGGTGGCGGTGGCGTAGAGCGTCCCGTCTAGACCGCGCAGGTCGGCCTCGGAGAAGGCGGCGCGGCGCCCGGCCTGGATGAGGCGGCCTTCGGCGCGCACCGGCGTGCCGGCCTTCAACGCCTTGTGGAAGACGGTCTTCAGTTCCAGCGTCGTATAGGCCTGACCGGGCCTCAGCGCGGAATGGACGGCGCAGCCGCAGGCCGAATCGAGCAGGGTTGCGATCCAGCCGCCGTGCACGGAACCAATGGGGTTATAGACCGCCAGGGTCGGCTCGCCCTCGAACACCACGCGGCCTTCGGCAAGATCGGTCAGGCGAAACCCCACCGTCTCGGCGATGGGGGCGGCGGGCAGTCGGCCGTCCAGCATTAGTTGAAGCTGGTCCAGCCCCGACAGGGCGGCGAGATCAAGCGTGTCGGACAGGGGAGGCTCCAATGAAAAGGACGCGCCGGCCAGGGGCCAGACGCGTCCAGAATCAGGTCTAGTCGCTGATAGCGAGGTCTTAGAGGCCCGGCAGCTTGAAGCGGCTGTCGCGACGCGTCGTGATGGCGATGCCCTCGCGACCGCCGGTCAGGGCTTCCAGACGGGCCTGTTCAGAGGCGGCGTCGATGGTGCGCGCGCCCTGTCCGCTCTGGCTGACCGTCGGCGCCTGGCTGGCGGCGTCGTCTTTGCGCCAGAACATGACGCGGTTGGCCCAGCTTTCTTCCTTGTGCGCCAGATCGCCGAACTCGTCGTCGACGACATAGCGGGCCAGGGGGTCGGCGCGGTCGGCGCCGGCCTGGCTGACCAGGGCCTGTTCGCCGCCGGTGCGGGTCACGGCCTGGCGTTGACCCAGAAGGATCTGACGGGCGGCGCTTTCAGGGGCCAATTCCTGCGGGCGGGGCTGGCCCGGCGACGGCGGGGTCAGGCCGTACTCCGGCGGCACCGACAGGGGAGCGCTGGAGACGGTCAGGAACTCGTCCGGCACGACCTTGGTCAGACCAATGCCCTGCTTCACGCTGGCGCAAGCGGTCAGGCTGAGGGCGGTGGTGGCGAAAAGGGCCACGGTAAGGGCGTTACGAATACGCATAAGGTCAGCTCGGCTCCGGGAGGCGCGCCCAAAGGCGCTGGCTCGGGACGACAGTGAAGAGGGGGTGATTACGACTTTTCGTTGGCCGCGCCAACCGTTGGACGACGTTCGGAGAGGAAGCTGTCCAGGATCAGCAGGACCACGCCGACCGTGATGCCGGCGTCGGCGATGTTGAAGATCCAGGGAAACAGGCCCGATCCCGAAAAATCGAGGAAGTCCACGACCCCGCCGAAACGGATGCGGTCAAAGACGTTGCCGAGCGCGCCGCCCATGACCAGGCCGATGGCCGCGATCATCAGCTTGCGGTCCGAGCGCGTCGCCCACCAGGCCAGGGCGCACGCCACCAGAACCGAGAAGACGCTCAGGACCCAGCGACCCGCGCCGCCGCCGAACAGGCCGAAGCTGACGCCGGTGTTCAGCACATAGGTCAGGTTGAACAGGGGCGGGGCGACTTCGGCGATACGATAGCCGTCGGGAATCTGCGAGATGTGCGCCGCGTCGATGGCGCCCAGGACCCAGGCCTTGGTTAACTGGTCCAGCACGATGACGACGAGGGCGATGCCGTAGGCGGCATAGGCGAGGCGAGAAATTTTCATGTCCCAAGCCGGTTAGCAGGAAGAGAGGCGAGGGCGAAGAGGGAAAAGCGAACAGGAGAGGAGGGCGGTTGCGGCCTTCCCCCCGGCGTTCTGGGGGCTATAACCGGGCCATGACCCTGCCTCACGCCCTGCCTCGCCTGTCCGCCGTCGCCGACGACTATGACATCCTGCTGTGCGACGTCTGGGGCGTGATCCACAACGGCCGCGAGAGCTGGCCGACGGCCTGCACCGCCCTGGCCGATTTCAACGCCAAGGGCGGCCATGTCGTCCTCATCTCCAACTCGCCGCGCCCCTCGTCGGACGTGGTGGCGCAGCTGGACGCCCTGGGCGTGCCGCGCGACGCCTGGAAGGCCTTCGTCACCTCGGGCGACGCCACCCGCGCCGAACTGGCCCGCCGCGCCCCCGGCCCGGCCTGGATCATCGGCCCGGATCGCGACTTCGTCCTCTATGAGGGGCTGAACCTGACCAGCGCCCACGGCGCCGAGGACGCGGCCTTCATCTCCGTCACCGGCCCCTACAACGACGCGACCGAGACGCCCGAGGACTACCGCGGGCGCCTGATCCCCGCCGTCGAACGCGATCTGGAGCTGATCTGCGCCAACCCCGACCGCATCGTGCAGAAGGGCGACAGCATCATCTATTGCGGCGGCGCCATCGCCGACCTCTACGAATCCATGGGCGGACGCGTGGTCATGGCGGGCAAGCCGTTTGGACCCATCTACGAACTGGCCCTGCGCGAGGCCCAGACCCTGATGGGCCGTCCCGTCGATCGCTCGCGCGTCCTGTGCATCGGCGACGGCGTAGTCACCGATGTTCTGGGCGCCGCCGAGCAGGCGCTGGACTGCCTGTTTATCGCGCAAGGCATCCACGGCGACGCCGCCAAGGGGGCGGACGGAACCCTCGATCCGGCCCTGGCCGGGGAATTGCTCCGGGCAGAGACGACCTTCGCCCGCTACGCCGCGCTCGAACTGGCGTGGTGAGGCTCGCCATTTCGTCGCACCTGCCGTAAAGGCCGCTGATGGTCGAATACGTCACACAGCATCCGTCGGGCGGTTACATCCTCGATGAACTCCACGTCGGCATGGCCGCAGAGAAGACCGTCCACGTCACCGAGGACCGGATTCGCCTGTTCGCCGAGGCGTCGGACGACTTCAATCCGGTGCATCTGGACGAGGAATTCGCCGCCAAGACGGCCTATCGCGGACGCATCGCGCACGGCCTGCTCAGCGCCGCCTTCGGTTCGGCCGTGGTCGGCACCATCCTGCCGGGCGCAGGCTCCATCTATATTTCGCAGACCCTGTCCTTCCATTTCCCGGTGCGCATCGGCGACTCGGTCCGCATCGTCATCACGGTGATCGAGTTGGAGACCGACAGCGCCCGCGTCGAGTTGAAGTGCGAAGGCTTTGTCGGCGACAAGCTGATCATGGACGGGGTCGCCGTCGTGCGCGTGCCGCGTCGGCGTAAGCCCTCCGCCCGCTGAGGTCTCCTGTGGTCTCCAAGACGGTTGAGGTCATTCGCGACTGGCGCGACCTGCCGGCCTCGCAGCGCGGGGCGGCGGTGGCCGTCGGCGCCTTTGACGGGGTGCATCGGGGCCATCAGGCGGTGATCGCCTCGGCCCGCGCCGCCGCCCAGCGTCTGGGCGCGCCCCTGGCCGTGGTCAGCTTCGACCCGCATCCGCGCCGTCTGTTCCAGCCCGAGGCCGCCCCCTTTCGCCTGATGACGGCGGACCAGATGGCCCGCGCCATGGCGCCGCTCGGCGTCGACCGCCTGTACCTGATCCCCTTCGACCGCGAGATGGCGGGGATGACGGACGAAGAGTTCGCCCGCCGCGTCCTGTCCGAGGGGCTGGGCGTCGCCCACGCCGCCGTCGGCTTCGACTTCACCTTCGGCAAGGGCCGCTCCGGCTCGCCCGAGGCGCTGCGGACCTATGGACAGGAGCTGGGCTTCACCGTCTCCGTCACCGACCGCATCGACGACGTCTCGGGGCTGAAGCTGTCGTCCTCCGCCGTGCGCGAGGCGCTGAAGGCCGGCGACATGGACCGCGCCGCCGCCATCCTGGGCCGCCCCTTCGCCATCCAGGGCGAGGTGATCCACGGCGACAAGCGCGGCCGCACCATCGGCGTGCCCACCGCCAACATCGCCATGGGCGACTATATGCGCCCGGCCTATGGAGTTTACGCCACCCGCACCCGCCTGCCGGACGGCCGGGTCATCAAGGGCGTCGCCAACCTGGGCGTCCGCCCCATGTTCGAGATCGAACAACCCCTGCTGGAAGTCTGGCTGCTGGACTTCAACGAAAGCCTCTACGGCCAGACCCTCGAAACCGAACTGATCGCCTTCCTGCGCGGCGAGATGAAGTTCGACGGCCTGGACGCGCTCAAGATTCAGATCGAAGCGGACGCGGCAGCGGCGCGCGCCCTTCTGGCCTGAAGCGGCGGCCCACCCGTTTGCCGTCATTCCGGGGCGCGCAGCGAACCCGGAACCCAGGCAGTCGATACGCCTACGCCCGCACCATTAGGTCTCGCGCCTGGGCCCCGGATCGCCCCTCCGGGTCGTCCGGGGTGACAGCGGTGAGGGGGCGGCTAGCGATCCGTTGCGGACATCAAATTTGCTGGGCATGATCCAAGGATGGATGGTCCCTCGAAAGCGGAGCGCATGCACATTCGGCGCGAGGTTGGGAACAGGGTGCTCCCTGCTCCTTCTGTGCTGCCGCGACATCGAGGGACGGAGTGCCTCTGGCCCCATGCCTGTTTCGGATGTCGAAAGTCTTGGAAACTAGCCGATGGTTCCACCGCCAAATGCCCTGAGTGTGGTGAAGCTCTTAGGTGGATGGGGCGGGCATTTAGGGTTCCAAGGAAGGCTGACAGGGAACAGTGGGGAAAGGTCGATGCCCTCTGGTCGGCAGGCTTTCGCTTTTTCAACTCGCCGACCCTGAAAGGCGCCGCTGAGCCGTTTCCTGAGCGCCTGCGAGACGTCGATGGTTTTGTACGGCGAAATCCCGAGCACCCATTTCGCGTGAAGAATTAAAGCCCGCTCTCCGCGCCTGGCGGAAACTCCAGTTGCAAGACTTAGACAGCGTCTCCGCAACGCCACCTTGACCTTGGGACGGCCGGTCGCGGAATTCCGTCGAGTCGAACGCTCTGACTACCCGCAGTGTCCGTGCCGCTATTCCAAGCAGCTAGCCCTCCGCCTTCTCCGCGATGGCCATCAGGGCGTCGTGCAGGGACTTGCCCTTGGCGTCGATGACGTCGGCGATGCGCCACATGGGGCCTTCCTTGACCAGCTTCAGCGTCTGTTGATGCGTCTGGCCGTGGTTGGTGAATGTCACTTCGGCGATGGCCTTGTCGCCGTCGGGCGTCATCTTCAGCGCGGTCAGGGCGAAGCCGTCGGCGTCCTGACAGGCGCAGATCGGGTCATAGTTCAGATAGGTGACTTCGTTGCGGGACTGGGCCTCGCGGAAGTCGACGCCGATCAGGGCGTTCAGGGTGCGCGAATAGAGCGGATCGCGTCCGGGGCTGATCGCCGCCGCCGCCGGATCGTTCGCCAGAGGCGCGGCGGCGTTGGCGTAGAGGGCGCGGACGAAGGCCTCGGCGTCCTTCTCTCCGGCGGCGTAGATGGCCGCGCGCCCGGTCAGCGGCGCTTCGGCGGGGGCGGGCGCCTTCTCCTCGGCGGGCGAGCAGGCGGCCGCCGTTAAAGCCAGAACCGCCGCCGCTGTCATCGCCTGAACGCGCATCTGATCGCCTCCCTCTGTTCGCATCGACTATGGCGCAGGCGCCGCCCGGTCTGCTAGACGGTTTCAACCATGACCGTTCGCGTGATCCGTCCGATTTCGATTAGTCGCCCGGCGTAGCGCCAGGGCCGTAGAGCCCCGCGCACGTCGGGATCGAATATCGCCGATGCCGTTCAACGGCCTTCACGCTAGACTGCGTCCGCGCCGCCTCCTCGGCGCCCGCGCTAAAGACAAAGATTGCCCCATGGCCGACGCCACCAACGACACCGCCACTGAAGCATCGGGCCGCGACTATCGCGACACCGTCTTCCTGCCCGAGACGCCCTTCCCCATGCGGGGCGGGCTGCCCAAGAAGGAGCCGGAGATCATCGCCGCCTGGGGCGACCTCTACAGCCACCTGCGCACTGTGCGTCAGGCCCAGAAGGCGCCGCTCTACGTCCTGCACGACGGCCCGCCCTACGCCAACGGCGACATCCACATCGGCCACGCCCTGAACAAGACGCTGAAGGACTTCGTGGTCCGCTCGCGCTTCCTGCTGGGTTATGACGTCGACTACGTCCCCGGCTGGGACTGCCACGGCCTGCCGATCGAGTGGAAGATCGAGGAGCAGTTCCGCGCCAAGGGCCGCCGCAAGGACGAGGTGTCCAAGTCGGAGTTCCGCAAGGCCTGCCGTGAATACGCCGCCGGCTGGATCGACGTGCAGCGCGATCAGTTCACGCGCTTGGGCATCACCGGCGACTTCGACAACCGCTACGCCACCATGGACTTCTCGACCGAGGCGGCCATCGTCGCCGAGTTCCACAAGTTCAAGAACTCGGGCCAGCTGTATCGCGGCTCCAAGCCCGTCATGTGGTCGCCGGTCGAGCGTACGGCCCTGGCCGATGCCGAGGTCGAGTATCACGACCACGTCTCGCCCACGATCTGGGTCAAGTTCCCGGTGGTCGGCGCGACCGACAGCCACCCCGACGACCTGCTGTCCTTCCGCGCGGCCACGCCCTCGGTAGTGATCTGGACGACCACGCCCTGGACCATCCCGGCCAACCGCGCCATCAGCTACGGCCCCGAGATCGCCTACGGCCTCTATGAGGTCACGGCTCTGGAAGAGGGCCTGGACTACGAGCCCTGGGCCAAGCCCGGCGACCGCTTCATCATCGCCGACAAGCTGGCCGAGGACGTATTCAAGGCGGCCAAGATCAGCGGCTTCACCCGCGTCGACGCCATCAACCCCTCGGGTCTGGAATGCGCCCACCCGCTGGCGGCGCTCGACAGCGGCTACGGCTTCTCCGTGCCCCTGCTGGCCGGCGATCATGTGACCGACGACGCCGGTACTGGCTTTGTCCACACCGCGCCGGGCCATGGCGCGGACGACTATGCCGTCTGGCAGGCCCACGGCCACCGCGAGGTGCCGGACACGGTGGACGCCGACGGCGCCTATTACGACCACGTCCCCCTGTTCGCCGGCCTCAAGGTGCTGGAGACCGAGGGCAAGAAGACCGGCAAGTTCGGCCCCGCCAACGGCGCAGTGATGGAAAAGCTGATCGAGGCCGGCAACCTGCTGGCGCGCGGCCGGATGGAGCACTCCTATCCGCACTCCTGGCGCTCCAAGGCCCCCATCATCTTCCGCAACACGCCCCAATGGTTCATCCGCATGGATGAAGAACTGGAAGACGGCGCGACCCTGCGCGACAAGGCCCTGACCGCCATCGACGCCACCGCCTTCCACCCGGCGGCGGGCAAGAACCGCATCCGCTCCATGGTCGAAAGCCGGCCTGACTGGCTGATCAGCCGCCAGCGCGCTTGGGGCACGCCCTTGGCCATGTTCATGGACAAGCAGACGGGCCAGCCCCTGCATGACCCCGAGGTCGACGCCCGCATCCTGAAGGCCGTGTCCGAGGGTGGCGCCGACGCCTGGTTCGACCGGCCCGACGCCGACTTCCTGGGCGCGCACGACGCCGACCGCTTCGAGAAGGTCGAGGACATCCTCGACGTCTGGTTCGACTCCGGCTGCACCCACGCCTTCACGCTGGAAGCCCGCGATCCGGCTCACGGCTACACCGGCGACCGCCCCTCGCACTGGCCCGCCGACCTCTATCTGGAAGGCTCCGACCAGCACCGCGGCTGGTTCCAGTCCAACCTGCTGGAGGGTTCGGGCACGCGCGGCCGCGCCCCCTATGACGCCGTCCTGACCCACGGCTTCACCCAGGACGAGAACGGCGAGAAGATGTCGAAGTCGCGTGGAAACACCACCGACCCGGCCGTCGTCATCAAGGAGTCGGGCGCCGACATCCTGCGTCTTTGGGTCGCCCTGGTGGACTATGCCGAGGACCAGCGGATCGGGAAGCAGATCCTGCAGACCACGGTCGACGCCTATCGCAAGCTGCGCAACACGGTCCGCTATCTGCTGGGCGCCCTGAACGGCTTCGACGAGGCCGAACGCCTGCCCTACGACCAGATGCCGCCGCTGGAACAGTTCATCCTGCACCGTCTGCACGAACTGGACGCTCAGGTCCGCGAGGCCTACCGCGACTATCGCTTCCAGGATGTGGTCCGTCCGGTGCTGGAGTTCTGCTCGGGCGACCTGTCGGCGCTCTATTTCGACGTGCGCAAGGACAGCCTCTATTGCGACCGTCCCGACAGCGTCCGCCGCCGCGCCGTCCGCACGGTGATGGACGAGGTCTTCATGCGCCTGACCGCCTGGCTGGCCCCGCTGACGCCCTTCACCATGGAAGAGGCCTGGACCACCCGCTTCCCGGAAGCCGGAACCAACTGCGCCCGCGTCATCCCGGAAACGCCGGGCGAATGGCGCAACCCGGCCGAGGCCGAGCGTTGGGCCGGGGTCAACACGGTGCTGGAAGTGGTCAACGAGGCGCTGGAAGCGGCCCGTCGCGACAAGCTGATCGGCGGCGCCCTGGACGCCTGGCCGGTGGTCACGGCCCCGGCTGAGCTGCTGGCGCCCTTCGAGGGCCTGGACGCCGCCGAGGTCTTCCGCACCTCGGGCGCCGAACTGGCGGTCGGCGGCGACGCCGTCACCGTCGAGGTCAAGCTGGCCGACCATCCCAAGTGCGCCCGCTCCTGGCGCCGCGTCCCTGACGTCGGCTCCGACGCCGACTTCCCCGACCTGTCGGCCCGCGACGCTGACGCCGTCCGCTGGCTGGACGCGCACAAGGCTTAAGGGATCAGGCCCCTTCGCTCCGGCGGAGGGGCCTTTTCTTTCCTCCCCATTCCATGGGGAGGGGGACCACGAAGTGGTGGAGGGGGCGACGCCGCCCTGTCCCGATTTCGCGCTATTGCTATCGGCCGTAGCGCCGCCCCCTCCGTCGCGTCGCTGCGCGCCGCGCCACCTCCCCATGAAATGGGGAGGAAAGAAGCTGCTCAACTGGCATCATGAAAAATCAGCTCCAGCGTCATCCGCTGGCCTGCCCTTACCCTGCTGACCCCGTGGCGCATCTGGACGCGATAATCGCCGCGCGTCCCTGCAACCGGACGGTCGCGCACGGTGAAGATCACCGCCTCGCCCTGTTTCAGCGGCACGACGTGGGCTTGTGACTGCGATCGCGGCTTCTGCTCGACCAGCACGAACTCGCCGCCTTCGAACTCGCCGGTATCGCTGAGCAGGATCGCCGCCTGCAAGGGGAAGACCAGATCGCCATAGAGGTCCTGATGCAGCCGGTTGTAGTCGCCGGGACCGTAGCGCAGCATCAGCGAGGTCGGCCGCGTCTGGCCCGCCGCTTGGCATTGGGCGGTTAGCTCATCCAGACTGTCGGGAAAGCCCGGCCGCTCCAGCCGCGCCGCCCAGCCGTTGGCGATGGGCGCCAGACCCGCATAGAGCCGTGCCCGCAGCCGGGGCAGGGGATCGGGCAAGGGATTGTCGAAATACTGATACTCGCCCTGCCCAAAGCCGTGCCGCTGCATGAGGATACGGCTGCGGAACCGCTCGGGCTGGTCGTAGAGGGCTTGCAGGGCCTCACAGGTCGCGGACGTCAGCAGCGGGCCGACAGTCGCCCAACCCTGGGCGTTCAGATCATCGGCGATGCGGGGCCAGTCGAGGGGAGAAGCGGCGTCGGTCATGAGCGCATGAACGCTGCGTTGGCTGTCGCTGTCTGGCGGTTATCGGCCTCTTCTTTCCGCCCCATTTCATGGGGAGGTGGCGCGGACGCGTAGCGTCCGTGACGGAGGGGGCGGCGGGACGGTTGATGTAGGGAGCGCGGAATAGGACAGGGCGGCGTCGCCCCCTCCACCGCTACGCGGTCCCCCTCCCCACGAATGGGGAGGAAAGGGGCGGCCTAGAACCGGCGGCGCTGCTCGGCCGACTTCAGCGTGGTGCGGACGAACTCGGCGGGCGGGTCGGTCTCGGCCAGCACGGCTTCCTTGATGGCGCGGGGCTCGCCGAACAGGTGGCCCTGGCCCATGCCGATGTCGAGTTCGAGGATGTCGACCACCTGCTTCTCGCTCTCGACCTTCTCGGCGATCAGTTCGAGGCCGTAGCGACGGGTCAGAGGCGCGAAGTCGGCGGCCTGGATGTCGGGCTGGGTCGGCAGGGGCGCGGCGCCGTCCAGGTCCAGTAGTTGTTCGATCAGCAGGTCGGCGGCGACCTTGATGAAGCGCACGTCCGAGCGTTGCAGGTCGGCGAAGTCCAGATCCAGCGTCTGCACCTTGTCGATGGAGAAGCGGAAGCCCAGGTCCGCCAGCTTGGCCATGTTTCGGGCCTCGGCGGCGCCGCGCGCATCGAAAGTCGCCTGACCCAGTTCGAAGATCAGGGCGTCCTTCAGGTCGCGGTTCTGGCTGAGGAAGTCGAGGAACTGGGGGAAGAAGGTCTCGTCGCCCAGCGAGGCCAGCGACACGTTGCAGAAGACGCCGACCTTGCGATCCTGACGCGCGAGGCGGCGCACGATCTGGGCGCAGCGGAACAGCAGCAGGTTGTCGATGGCGGGCAGCAGGCCCTCGCCCTCGGCCACCGACAGGTACTCGGCGGGCATCATGACCCGGTTGGACGGGTCGCGCAGGCGGGTGAAGCTCTCGTAGAAGACGGTCCGGCGCTGGGGCAGGGTGACGACCGGCTGCAGATAGAGGTCGATGCGGTTTTCCGTCAGGGCGTCGTGGACGGTCTTCAGCAGGGTGTTGGACTGAACCTGGCGACGGCCCTCATAGGTGTCGGCGGTGATGGGCGAGGTCGCCAGACGCTCGTCGATCGACTCGCTCATCTGCTGGACCAGACCCTCCAGCATCCGCACCTCGCCGGTCAGGGCCTCGGTCTTGGACAGGGCGCCGCTCTCGATGGCCTCGGCCAGTTCGGTCAGGGCGCCTTGCGTCGACTCCATGGCATCGGCCAGCAGGCGGTGCGCCTCGCGGACCTTGGCGATCTCCTTGCGCAGGGCGCGACGGTCCAGAACCCCTGACACGGCGGCGTGCAGCCCGACCAGAACCCCCAGGGCGCCCAGCACCCCGGCGGCGCCCGCGCCCGCGCCCATACCGGCGCGCCAGATCGCCGCCCCGATGGTCAGGGACAGGAAGAGGTAGCCGAAGAACAGAAAACCGCCGGTAATCTTGCGCATGGGGCCGGTGTTGAACCGCCTTTCCCGTATGGAATCGGCCAAGTATCAGGGTAACTAGAGGTAACGGCTAGGGTTCGGACACAGAAATCCGACCAAATGGGAGGTTTAGGCGTGGAATTGTTTGATCTGAGCGGCAAGGTCGCCATCATCACCGGCTCGTCCAAGGGCATTGGCAAGGCCATAGCCGAGCGTCTGGCTGAGCACGGCGCCCGCGTCGTCATCTCCTCGCGCAAGGCCGGGCCCTGCGAAGAGGTCGCCGGCGCGATCAACGCCAGGCACGGCGAGGGCCGCGCCATCGCCATCCCCGCCAACATCGCCTCGAAAGAAGACCTGCAACGGCTGACGGACGAGACCAGGGCCGCCTTTGGCCAGATCGACATCCTGGTCTGCAACGCCGCGACCAATCCCTATGCCGGACCGATGGCGGGCATCGCCGACGACCAGTTCGAGAAGATCCTTCAGAACAACGTCATCTCCAACCACTGGCTGATCCAGATGGTCGCGCCGCAGATGCTGGAGCGGAAAGACGGGGCGATCCTGATCATCTCGTCCATCGGCGGGCTTCGTGGGAACGCCCTGATCGGCGCATACAACATCTCCAAGGCCGCCGACATGCAGCTGGCGCGCAATCTGGCGGTCGAATACGGCCCGTCGAACGTGCGGGTGAACTGCATCGCCCCCGGCCTGGTCCAGACCGATTTCGCCAAATACCTGTGGGAGAACCCGGAGCTGCTGAAGACGGTGACGGAACCCGCCCCGTTGAAAAGGATCGGCCAGCCTGATGAAATCGCGGGCACGGCGGTCTATCTGTGCAGCCCTGCCTCGGCCTATGTGACCGGACAGACCCTGGTCGTGGACGGCGGACTGACGATTGCCTGGTGAAGAACAACGCTCAAGCAGCCCGAAGGGCGATAGCGCACATAAAAAGATCGGGTTTTTCCAGGACCTGAACTGGCGGCTGGAAGCGGTCGCCTTCGCGGCGCTGTTCGGTCTCCTGCGGGCGCTGGGCGTCGAGCGGGCGTCGGGTTTCGGCGGCAAGCTGCTGCGGACGCTCGGCCCGCTGACCGGCACGCATAGGACGGTGACGCGCAACCTGCGCATCGCCTTCCCCGATATAGACGCCGCCGAGCGCGACCGCCTGGCGATTGATCAGTGGGAGCAGACCGGGCGCACCTTCGCCGAAATGGCGGTCATGGACCGTCTGACGCCCAGCAGCGGTCGTATCGACCTGGTCGGTTTCGAGCGTTTGCACGCCATCCGGGACAGCGGTCGCCCGGTGGTGTTCGCCTCGGGTCATCTGGCCAATTTCGAGATCATGGCCTCGGCGATCCTGGCGGCGGGCGTGCCGTGCCAGGTCACCTATCGCGCGGCCAACAATCCCTACGTCGAGGTCCAGATTCGCCAGAGCCGTGCGCGTTACGGCATCAAGCTGTTCGCGCCCAAGGGCGACGGCACGCGCGAGCTGATGGCGGGCATGAAGCGCGGCGAGTCGGTCGCCCTGCTTGTCGATCAGAAATACGATCAGGGGCCGGAGGTCGAGTTCTTCGGTCAGCCGGTCAACGCCTCGCCCGGCGCGGCCCGGCTGGCGCTGAAGTTCGGCACCGTGATCCAGCCCCTGTCGGTGGTGCGCCTGCCCGGCGTGCGTTTCCGCGTGACCGCGCATGAGCCGATCACCGTGCCGGATACGGGCGACAAGGCCGCTGACGTTTTGGCCGGCGTTCAGGCGGTCAACCGTTTCGTCGAGGATCGGGTGCGCGAGCATCCGGTGGACTGGTTCTGGGTCCACAAGCGCTGGCCGGCCAAGGTCTATGCGGCGCTGAGGGCTTCCGAAACCTAGTCGATCACGGCGTCGCTGACGCGTCGGAACGGCCCGGCGTAGGCTTCCGGCTGGGTGCGGCGGCGGTCAGGGCCGAAATAGCTGTCGCTTCTGATGAATTCGCGCGGATGCAGGATGACGGACTGGATTCGGGTCAGCAGGGCCAGGGGCGTGACCGGCTTGACCAGGAACTCGGTCACTCCGGCGTCGCGCGCCTGGGCCACGCGTCGGTGCTCGGAATGGCCTGTCATCATGATGATCGGCAGATAGGGATTGGGGCTGTCCGGGGCGGTGCGGATCAGTTGGGTGAAGGTCACTCCGTCCACCGGCAGCATCCTGAAGTCGACGATGGCCAGATCGGCGGGACGGGCGTTCAGCGCCTCCAGCGCTGCGGAGCCGTCGGCCACCTCACGCAGCTTGGTCACGCCGATGGACTTCAGCATGGCGAAGATGATGGACCGCATATTGGGATTGTCGTCCGCGAGCAGGACGTCGAGCGATTGCAAGGCGGACATGGGTTACGACACAATCTGACAGACGGCAGGACCGAACGGCATCAAGAAGCGGAGGGTCGCTGACGTCAGGCGTCGCGCACGGCGGCCATGAATTCCAGCGGACTGGCGTAGGCTTCCTGGCGTTCGACGGACCAGTAACGCAGGGCGGCCAGCGGAATCGGCACGCCGCTGACGGCGCAGGCCACATAGGCGCCGGGGCGCAGCACGGCGAACTCGCCGTCGCCGTAATGCAGCGTGGCGGGCGAGGGCGAAACGGGAGGCGAAGCAGGCGTCGTCATGGATCGATGATTGGCACGGGTCGCGGCGCGAGACGAGAGCCGAATCGCCGTCATCTCAAAGAAGACGAAGTCGTGGCGGGTGGGTGAACCAAAAACCGCTCATCCCCGCCTCCGCGGGGATGAGCGGATGAAAATCTAAAAGAGGTCGCCCTGACCTGCCGCCGGCGCCTTCGGACGAGGCGTCGGCTTGGGCGCAGGCGTGGCACCCGACCGAGGGGCTACGCCTTCGCCGTCGATGGTCGCCTCCCTGGCGCCGTCGCCGAAGACGATGCGGACCGCCTGGCCCGGCGACAGGGCGGCGGCCGAGGCGATCATGGCGCCCTCGGCGTCCTCGATGCGGGCGAAGCCGGGCTTGGGCCGCTTGGGGTCCAGCGTCGCCAGCGCCCGCGACAGGGCGGCCAGGCGGGTCTCGTCGCGATCCAGCCGCCGCTTCATCGCCGGGCCGAAGCGGTCGGCATAGGCGGCCAGCCGGTCGCCGCGTCGCTCGATGGCGCGGTCCAGCAGGCCCTTGGACAGGCGTCCGCCGACCACGGCCAACTGGCGCTCGTGCACGGCGACGTTGCGATGCAGACCCGACCCCAGACGGCTGGCGGCGTGATCGAGCCGCTGTTGCGGCAGGGCCAGCAGGTCTTCGGGCCGGGCGGGCAGGCCGCGCGCGGCCGCACGCAGCCGGGTGCGGCGGTCCTCCAGCAAACGCGACCCCGACCGGGCCAGTCGACCCTCCAAATCGCTCAGCGCCCAGCGCAGGTCGGCCAGGACCGGGGTGGCGATCTCGGCGGCGCCGGTCGGCGTGGGCGCGCGACGGTCGGAGACGAAGTCGATCAGGGTGGTGTCGGTTTCGTGCCCCACGGCCGAGATGATGGGGATGCGGGCCTCGGCCACGGTGCGGGCCAGGCCCTCGTCGTTGAAGCACCACAGGTCCTCGACCGAGCCGCCGCCGCGCGCCACGATCAGCAGATCGGGGCGGGGAATAGGGCCGTCCGGCGTCATCTGATCGAAGCCGCGGATGGCCTTTGCCACCTGACCGCTGGCGGCGTCGCCCTGAACCACCACCGGCCAGACGATGACGCGACACGGCCAGCGCTCGGCGATGCGGTGCAGGATGTCGCGGATCACGGCCCCGGTCGGGCTGGTGATCACCCCGATGGTCGCCGGGAAGGTCGGCAGCGGCTTCTTGCGCGACGGCTCGAAAAGCCCCTCGTCGCGCAGACGCGCCTTCAGCCGTTCCAACTGGGCCAGCAGGGCGCCCGCGCCCGCCGGCTCCATGCTCTCGATGACGATCTGGTACGATGACCGCGCCGGGTAGGAGGTGATCTTGCCGGTGACGATGACTTCCAGCCCGCTTTCCGGCTGGGCGCCCAGCCCCCGGACCACGCCCTTCCAGATGACCCCGTCGATAGCTGCCTTGTCGTCCTTCAGCGTCAGATAGACGTGGCCCGAGGCATGACGGCTCACCTTGGAGATCTCGCCACGCAGCCGCACATGGCCGAATCGGTCCTCCAGCGTCCGCTTCAGCGCGAAGCTCAGCTCCGAGATCGACAGGGGCGGGTTGTTGTCGCGCGCGGCGGCGGGCGCCTCGGCGGGGCCTTCGAAAGCATAGTCGTCGTCAGAGATCATAACGTCACCTTAGCCCGTGTCGTCGCGGGCGGGAACGGGCAGCGGCCCTGCTCGTTGGCTTGACCATGGAACCCGCCGATCCGCCCGGAACCGATCCCGCCGACCGCGCGCCGCGAGAGCAGCAGCTGTCGCGACGCAGCCAAACGCCTGCGGTCAGTCCCTGGTTGGTGCTCGGCGTCATCCTCTTGCTGGGGGCGTCCGTCTATGTCGCCTCGGCCCTGTTCTGAAACGGAGAGCTTCATGAAGACCATCGCCCTGACCGCTGTTTCCGCCGCCGCCCTGATGGCCCTGGCCGCCTGCGGCGACAATCGCACCGACGACGTGGTTCAGGCTCCGGCGTCGGGGGCGCAGCCTGCGCCGGTGACTGAGAACCGCGCCGATCTGGCCACGACCAACGCCGCCCTGGCCTTTGGCATGTCGCGCCAGCAGCTTGAGGACGCCGATCTGATCGCCGCCGACAACACCGACCTAGGCGATGTCGAGGCCCTGGTGCTGGACGCCTCGGGCAAGCTGACCCACCTCGTGGTCGAGCTGGACGGCCCGGGCGACGTCAAGGTGCAGGTGCCGGTCGATCAGGTTCGCAGCCTGGCGCGCAACAACGGCGCCGACAAGGACCTCACCACCGACCTGACGGCGCAGCAGCTGGCGGCCCTGCCGCGCTGGACGCCGCCGGCGCAGTAACCCTTTCTGCCGCTTGACCGCGGCGGCTGGGCCGGTCATTTCGCGAGCATGAACATTCTGCTCGTCGGATCGGGGGGGCGTGAGCACGCCCTGGCCTGGAAGATCGCCCAGTCGCCGCTGGTCACGCGGCTCGTCGCCGCGCCCGGCAATCCTGGCATGGCCAAGCACGCCGAGCTGCGGCCCGAGTTCAAGGCCACCGACGCCGAGGGCCTGGCCGCCCTGGCGCGCGAGATGAAGGCGGACCTGGTCGTGGTCGGCCCGGAATCGGCCCTGGCCGAGGGCCTGGCCGACCGGCTGAACGCGGCGGGCATTCCCTGCTTCGGCCCGACCGCCAAGGCGGCGCAGCTGGAAACCTCAAAGGCCTTCTCCAAGGCCTTCCTGCAACGTCACGGCATCCCGACGGCGGGTTACGGCGTCTATGAGGACACCGCCTCGGCCAAGGGGGCGCTGAACAACTATTCCGCCCCCTATGTCATCAAGGCCGACGGTCTGGCGGCGGGCAAGGGCGTGGCCATCAGCCCCGACAGGCAGGACGCCGAGGCCGAGATCGAGCGGATGCTGGGCGGGCGCTTCGGCTCGGCGGGCTCGCGCGTCGTCATCGAGGAGTTCATGGACGGCGAGGAGGGCTCGCTGTTCGCCCTGTGCGATGGCCAGCGGGCCGTCCTGTTCGGCGGCGCCCAGGACCACAAGCGCGCCTTCGACGGCGACATGGGGCCGAACACGGGCGGCATGGGCGCCTATTCCCCGGCGCCGGTCTTCACCCCGGAACTGGTTCAGGCCGCCAACGACCGCGTGGTCCAGCCGACCATCCAGAAGATGGCGGAGGAGGGCGCGCCCTATCGCGGCGTCCTTTACGCCGGCCTGATGGCGACGAGCGAAGGCCCCAAGGTGGTTGAGTTCAACGCCCGCTTCGGCGACCCGGAATGCCAGGTGCTGATGATGCGCTTCGACGGCGACATCGTGCCCCTGCTGCTGGCCTGCGCCCGCGGCGACCTGACCAAGGCCCCTGCGCCCCGGTTCAAGGACGGCACGGTCATCTGCGTCGTCATGGCGGCCAAGGGCTATCCCGACAGCCCGCTTGAAGGCTCGGTCATTCGCGGCGCCGATCAGGATTTCGGCCCCTACGTCGAGGTCTTCCACGCGGGGACCAAGAAGCGCGACGACGGCACCCTGGTCGCCGCCGGCGGTCGCGTACTGAACGTCTGCGCCTACGGCGCCGACATCGCCGAGGCCCGCGAACGCGCCTATGAAGCCATCGCCAGGATCGACTGGCCCGGCGGCTTCAACCGCACCGACATCGGCTGGCGGGCGCTAGAGCCGCGTTAAGGAAAGAGCGCCGCCGCGCTGATCTTAAATACTCTACGTCACCCTCGGGCTTGTCCCGAGG
>NZ_JACARP010000275.1:0-343 GCF_013386595.1 Brevundimonas sp. P7753
CGGCTGGACCGGGTGATCTACTGTTCGAGCTTTTCCAAGACGCTGTCGCCCGGGGTGCGGATCGGCTGGATGATCGCCGGCAAGTTCCAGCAGGAAATCCAGCGCCTGCAGACCTTCAGTACCCATTCGGCGTGCAGCGTCACGCAGATGGGCGTGGCGGCCTACCTGGAAAACGGCGGTTATGACCGGCATCTGCGCTATATCCGCCAGGAATACCGCAAGAACCTGAGCGCCTTCCAGCTGGCGGTGCAGCAGTACTTCCCCGAAGGTACGCAGATGACCCGGCCGACCGGCGGTTTCATTCTCTGGGTCAGCCTGCCAGGCAGGGTCAATACCCAGGAGC
>NZ_JACARP010000276.1:0-336 GCF_013386595.1 Brevundimonas sp. P7753
GCCACGCACATCGCACGACGGCATGCTGCCGCTTAGTCAAACCGGCCGGGGCGCGGCTGACGTCGATCTGCTTTGCGGTCGCTTCGTTCACGAGCACGGCTCGACCACGCTGCTTGTACGCACCCTGCCCGATCCGTTGCATGTGTCATTGACTGATAGTGCGTCATTTACGGCGCTGCAAGCACTCATTGGGCTGATGCGCGACGAAGCCGAAACGCGCGCACCGGGCGCGCTGGCGATCGTCACCTCACTGAGCCAGGCTTTGCTGACGATGGCCCTGCGCGCCTATGGTCAGCGAGAAAACGCGAGCCCAGGCACGTTGACGCTGCTGTCGGA
>NZ_JACARP010000277.1:0-330 GCF_013386595.1 Brevundimonas sp. P7753
GATGAAGACAGCCGCGCTGGCAAGGACGACTTTGGCAGTCAACTCTGCGTCGCGTGGGAGGAGGAAGCGCGCCGTGCCGAGGCGCTCGGCATGCGTGTAGTGTTACTGCGCACCGCGCCCGTGTTTGCAAGCGACGGCGGCATGTTGCCCAGGCTGCGTCTGCCATTCAGCATGGGGCTTGGCGGTCGGCTCGGCAATGGGCGTCAATGGATGCCGTGGATTCATCTTGACGACGTGGTCGGTCTGATTGATTTCCTTTTGCACCACGCCGATTGCTGGGGCGCCTTCAATGCGTGCGCACCGGACCTCGTCAGAAACGCAGACTTTGCC